>JBIKQC010000344.1:0-5553 GCA_044349855.1 Saprospira sp. | reverse complement strand
GCAGTGACAGTGCTCATAATCATGATGACCACAATGGTCATGATCATAGTCATGATGGCCACGACCATGCACATGAACCTGAAAAAGAATTAGCGCCAATTTCTGCTGAAGGAAAGGAAATTACTGCCATGCTCATTAGTTTTGCCAAAGACAAAGAAGGTAATACTTCTACAATGGCAACCATGCATCTCTCCAAAATTATGGACGAAACTGAAGGATTGGAAGAATTGGGTTATGCCATCCCCGCAATTCAACTCCAACGACTACTAGATAATATGGGCTTGGGAGCCAGTTTCCTTTATGTATTGGCAATCATCATCATAGGAATTTCTGCATTCAGCGTCTTTATTTCATTGTACAATTCTATGAAAGAACGTAAATATGAAATTGCTCTGATGCGTACAATGGGTGCTTCTCGTATGCAGCTATTTTTTATGGTGACTCTGGAAGGGATTCTGATAGCGCTTTTTGGCTATTTATTGGGAATGATTATTAGTCATGGCGGGATGGCTGTACTGGCAGGATATCTTGAAAATACTTATCAGTATACCTTCACCGGCAGTATGTTTTTAGTGGAGGAACTCTATCTTTTTGGGGGCACATTGTTCATTGGCTTCTTTGCCGCTTTTATTCCTGCTTGGCAGGCGTATAGAACAGATATTTCCGGGACTTTGAGTCAAGGTTAGGGTTATAGAGGATGTATAAGTACATATGTTCGGCTTTAATGGCGGTTGGCGAAAATAATATGAGCGACTATGCACAACAGCTTTTTAACAGTCGTGGCATTGGAGAAAAGGGAAAGGATAGCCGTGTTCCTCCGTACTAGTTACACCATATAGCTTCGCGCCAGTAGCCCACATTGCCAAAAGCAGTGTGGGCTACCGTTTTGTTAGTCACTTCACTCTGTCACGGAAGCTAGGCTCACATGCTGCGCCATCCTATTGCTACTCTGCTGGACACTGCTACGCAGCGCCAACACCGCCTTCTCGTCAAAGAATAGACGAGACGGGGTCGTATGCGTTCAGACGCGAATTTCGTTGAACGATAATTGAACTGATTTTTTAATTAAATTAAATTACAGTTGTTCAATTTCACTTTCGGAAAGACCTGTTATTTCAGCTATAGTCTTGATGTCCATTCCACGACCTTTCATAGTTTTGGCAACTTCTATCTTACCTTTAATAATTCCTTTAATTTCACCTTTAATTTCACCTTTAATTTCACCTTCCATAATTGCAGTGTCAACAACATTTTTAAGATCACGATAATATTTTAAACTCTCTTCGTAAATTTGTTTTTCTTCAACTGAAAATTTAGCAATTTCAGCTGCAGCAAAAAGGCGATTAAATATTTTTTCCTGAAGTGCTCTTGGTCTTTCCTGAAGTTTAGCCAAATGTCTGAAAACGAAAAGCCATTTTTCAATTTGGGTTTCCAAAAATTCAACATTTTTCTCAAATTTTGGGAGTTCAATATAGATAAAAGTTAATTTATCATAGAAAACCTTGTTTTTCTGATTCTTAAGTTGGACGGTATGGATATAATCCTTATCATCCTTATCTTCTTCAAATACAAAGTCAAGAATACCGATGGTATAAACAGCTGCAAGTTTGAAATCCCAATCGCCCTTTTGAGCCTGAGATTGTATCGGAAAAGAAGCATAATAAACACTTCTGTCCTTGAAGTAATTCTGTTTTGCTCTTTGAATCTCAACAATAAATTTCTCCCCCTTTTCGCTGGTACAATATAGGTCGAAGATGGCTCTTCTATCATACTCGGAACTTGGCAAATGCTCATTTTGAGCATAAGTTAGGTCTTTGATTTTGTGAATATCCGGTAAAAGTTGATTGAGAAAATCAATCAGTAACTCCTTATTTGGTTCATAAACAAATAGTTTTTTAAATCCAAAATCAGTCAGAGGATTTACATATTTATCTTTTAAGGCCATAAACTACAATTTTGAAAACGAATATAGGCTTTTTGGTTTAGAGATGCAACTCTTTATCTCAATACCTCTAAAACCTTTGCAGTACTAATGCCATTTTTAGAAATTAAGTTCACGAAATAAATACCGCTTGAAATGCCATCAAGACTGATTTCGCTGCTTTGGTTCAGGCTGATTTTTTTAATTTCCCGTCCCAGAGCATCGCAGATAGTTAATTTTACAGAATTGTTAAGATTTTCCGGTATTTTGATGAATATTGATTCTTTTGCCGGATTCGGATACATTTCCCATGCAATATTATTTTGCAGAATTTGAACGGCAGTAGGAAGTCGAACCCAGTGATTATCGCCATTTCTCATGACCAATTTCTGACCTGCAGTTTCAATATTTGTCTGTGTCAGAATATCGGAATAATAAGGTGTAGCCACGATACTATCCTCGTTTATTTCAATTAAACCATATCCGTGCTGATTGATTTCCATGTGAATATGGTGTGGATTGGCACCCATCGTGATGCCTATAAAGAATGGACTCAAAGAAGCAGGAACACCCTGTTCGTCAAAATTTCCACGACTGATACTGCTCGGTAAAAATTCACAACCTACAGATCCGTAACCGGTTGCAGGATTGTAAGCAATGCTGTCATAGGGATCTTTTACCAAATCCATGGCCATGGTTATATGTGCATCTCCACTCAAAATCAGACAATTGTCAATATTGTAATTGGTCAAAGTGTCAAAAAGTCTGATTCTTGTCTCAAAATAACCATCCCAGGAGCTGTTGTCAAATACATCTCCGTCATTGGGTACAAGATTCAGAATACTCTGATCTATTCCTCTGGTATACCAGCCTCCGGCCATTTTCTGAGAGCCCATTATTCTCCATCGGGCATTGGAATTTTTTAGTGTCTGTGTTGCCCATTCAAATTGAGCACTTCCCAGCAGATTGTATTCGCCGCTGGGAAGGGTATCAATTGCTCTCAATGATTCTACATCCAGCATCATTACATCAGCCAAAGTACCAATGGAAAGGCTTCTGTATAGATAATTTTGCTGAACAGCGGCACTTTCTCTTATTGGTAGCCATTGTCTGAAAATTTCTTTAGCGAAGAGCGAGTCACTGTCAATATCATGATTATCCCAATAAGCATACCAGGTCTGCATGCGTCTTGCTTCTCTTAAATCCGGGTCTAAGAGATAATATTTATGTCTTTCAATCCAATCCTGACGTGTAGCACAATCAACAGGATAAGGGGTTGGAATTCGCACCTGTTCATTTGCATCGGCGTAATCGTAAATGTAATCGCCCAGGTGGATAATCAGCTGCAGATCCTCTCTTTCAGCCAGTCGTCTGTAGGCATTAAAGAATCCGGAAAATATGCTGCTGCAGGACATTACAGCTACTTTAGCTGCTGTAATGTTTCCTGTGGGAAGTGTTTTTGCACGTCCCCAAATTGAGTAATTGCCATTCAAATCCGAAAAGCGATAATAGTAGGTTGTGCCTGCCAAAAGCCCTGAAATTTCAACTTTAACGGTAAAAGTATGCAGGCTGTCAGTAATTGCAGCGCCATTTTGAACAATATTGGTAAACCCTGTATCTGTTGCAATTTCCCAATCAAGACTGACAGTAAAACTGTCAGCTGAAGGAGGGCTGATATGGGTCCATATTATAAAAGAATTATCATCAGGATCTCCCGAGCTTACGCCATAATAAAAGGGCGCATGAAGACTGTCTGCAAACATATTGGCAGGTAGTTGTGCAAATGTTTGGGATATTGTCATGAATGCCAAAAGTGTATAAAAATAGCTCATTTTGTTTGGTTTTGTTTGTTATAAAAATACATCATTTTACTGTTTTTTAATAACATTCATTATTAAATTTTTAAATAGCCCAATTTTTTCATTTTGTATTTAAATATTTCAGTTTGGGGTTGTTCCAACTAATTTGCCGCACTTTTGGCTAAAGGTCTTTCTTTTTAATGTGAATCAAGGGTTGGATTTTATAAAACTAATATATTTACAAAACCTTGTTAAACAATCAAACAGGTCACCCCTAGGGGGCTTTTTTTTCAACTTATTCAATTATAGCTAAGAACATTTGACTCCTACGGAGCCATTTTTCGCTCGAGAGGAGCGACCTGTTCTTAGTATTAAGATGTAAACAAAAATTTTTAAGCCCCGTAGGGGTGACCTGTTAAAACTGAGCATTGTTTGTATAAATGCCATATTGCCAAATTATTATGGCAAATATTTCTAAGCCGTTGATGTAAAAAAAAGACCTTTTTCAACCCTTGATTCGCATTTTTAACTATTTTTGATGCCCAATTAATTGATATAAAAGAATTTGAAAATATTATTTTTTATAAACGGATATAGTTACTCCTGCTAAAATTACATTTGATTTGAAAAAATGTTTTTCCTCAATCTCATTTCTAGTGAGGAATCTTTTTAAATTGCTAAATTTGCAATTGAAACCCGCTTAAATAAATTTAAAGTGAGCATTAAATTCCCAACAAATACCTTTTTTGATAGGATTAAAAATTTCTTTTTTAAATATAGGTATCAGCTATTATCTGCATTTTTATTTATTAATTTGGGTTATTATATCTGCCTTCCGAGTCATTTATTTAAAACGCCGACATCTACCGTACTCTTTGATAAAGACGGAAAACTTTTAGGTGCTAAAATTGCAAGTGACGGACAATGGCGTTTTCCGCACAATTCCGCTGTGCCCGAAAAATTTGCCAAAGCAATTATTTGCTTTGAAGATAAGCGTTTTAATCGACATTGGGGAGTAGATTTTTGGGCACTGAGCAGGGCATTGTGGGGAAATATGAGCAGCGGAGAAAGACAAAGCGGCGCGAGTACCATCAGCATGCAGGTGATACGACTTTCCAGAAATAACCCAAATAGAACAGTTTCCGAAAAGCTATGGGAAATGCTTTTGGCTACCCGAATGGAATGGGGCTACAGCAAAAAACAAATTCTTGCTTTTTACTGTTCCAATGCCCCTTTTGGTGCAAATGTAGTTGGATTGGATGCAGCTGCTTGGAAATACTTCGGACGTAGTGCCGATCAGCTTTCCTGGGCCGAGGCAGCTATGCTGGCGGTATTACCCAACAGTCCTTCACTGATCAATCTCGGGAAAAACCGAACAAAGCTCAAAGCCAAAAGGGATCGGCTTTTGGAAAAACTAAAAAAAGAGGGGCACATAGATGAGATGACTTGTCGTCTGTCCAAACTGGAAGAATTGCCCGAAAAACCACAGACACTGCCAAGGCTGGCACCGCATCTGTTGGAACGTGTTCACGAAAAAGAGGTTTTGACAAAAAAACTGCCCAATGGCATTGTGCAAACAACTATTGATGCCGATCTGCAAAGCAGGGTAGCTGAGGTTTTGGAAGCACACAGTCTTCGTATGTCCGAAAATCTGGTTTACAACGCAGCAGCAATGGTCATCGATGCTCAAACCGGTGATGTAATTGTTTATTTGGGCAATACACCCAATGTATCTGCTGAACATGGAGCTGAGGTGGACGTAATTACAGCCCCCCGAAGCAGCGGTTCAATTCTGAAGCCCCTTTTATATGCTTCAATGCTTCATGATGGTGA
>JBIKQC010000343.1:0-5561 GCA_044349855.1 Saprospira sp. | reverse complement strand
TTTATCAGCTTGATAATTTAACAAAAAAAACAAATTACAATGACAAAAAATGTACTAATTATTATGTTTTTGCTTATCTGTATTAAGCAAGCCAGTGCATTGGACTTTTACTGGAAAGGTACAACTAACGGAGATTTTAATGACCCCAATATGTGGTGGGTTGGTAGTTTTGGTTCAGGGATTACCGCATCTCAGTCGCCTATCTCAAGCGATAATGTTTTTTTTACTGCAGCTGCTTTCAGTGCCCCAGGTCGAATAATTGAAATTACTTCGAACTCAAGTTGTAATAATATGTTTTGGGATTCAGCTATCCTTGTGGCGAATCAACCCAGATTGCGCTGTACCAACGCTACAGTTAACCTAGATATACATGGAAGTTTAACATTGATTACCAATATGTTATGGTCATTTAGTGGTAATTTGCGTTTAAAATCAGTTCAGCCGGCCGGCACAATACACAATATTGTTACAGCAGGCAAAAGAATTTTGGTAAACTCCCTTGTTTTTGAAGCTAGTAATCTGGTTGAGTATGTATTGGTAGATAGCTTATATGTAGATGATCCGACTGAAGCCAATGCTAACCTAACACAGGGTGGTATTGTCCTCAATGGCGGATATTTGAATTGTAATGGAAAGTCTGTTCGCGCTGATAATTTTACGTCTATAAATAACAATGTTAAGCGTCGTTTAAATATAAGTAATTCACGCGTAATACTTAACCGATATCACGAACAATATGCATGGAATGTTGATTTTAATTCACTTTTAGCTACACCAAATTTTTCGGGATTTAGCTCTGCTGGTTCTCATATCATCCAAAATGGATACTATTTCACATGGATGCGTTTTGGAACCGGTATCAAATATGATAGTATTACCTTTGAGACTGAATTTGCAAGTCCCATAGGCGATCAATATGCTTTTGTTTATGTAGACACACGAAGTGGTTCTGATCGCGATACTTTCGAACATATGTTTGCGAAACGCCAAGTTTGCATGGTCTATGATAATGCCAAAATGATTATCAAAAATTTGCACATTTATCCCCAGACAATAATTTCGGCAAATTCGAGTGGAAAAACTATAGAAGTAGAGAATATTATTAACTATTCAGGATGTAATGATTTTCCCACAATTGGTGCATCTTCCTTTAGGGGCTGGACAGAAATCTTGACCATCAGAAAAATTACACCCGGCACCCTCACAATGAATAATGTGATCTTGTCAAGGGTCAACTGTGATGTTGGCGGTGGTCGAACTTATATTGCAAACAATAGTGCAAATAAAGGAGGAAATACAAATATTACAATCAATGCCGGTACAGGAAGAGAAATGTATTTTAGGGCAATTGCCGGTAATCAGGATTGGCACAATATTGCAAATTGGAGAGAAAACAACTCCGGAGTTTTAATAAATTCAAGCTGCTTGCCAACACCATTCGACAATGTTTACTTTGATGGAAGTTCTTTCAATACAAACAATAGAGTAGAGTATACCCGACGAGCTTATTGTAGGGACATGCGTTGGTTGACCACTGTGCCAACAAATGCACAATTGCGTGGAGGTAATTTTTTGCATATATTTGGCGATTTGCAATATGATAGTAAAATGACTTTTGGCAATATTACAGGAGTCGGGGGCAATTACAGGACATTACTTTTGTGCGGCAATAATATTGACAGTATCATAACAAATACGGCAATAAACAACACTATAAATGTACTTCTTGAAAGTTATTCCGATTATCGTATTGTAGGCAACTACACTGGTTTGTTAAATGGTGGAGATTTTTCACGTATGCGTATGCTTGCAGATACACTAAGACCTACAAATGGATTTGCTATGAGTAATGGTAACTTCGATGGCACGCAGATCTATATTAGTGGAGGTAGCTGGGCTTTTTACATGCGCAATCATAGCGCCTCGGCAATCAGCTACAGCGGCAATGCTACAGTGCATTGGACTCAGGTGGCAACTCAAAGTCAATATTCTTTTTTTGGAGGCTATTTGCCAAACCTGATAGTGTATGGCGGAATGAATTCAAACTACAGCAATGTCTTTATCAGAGGAAACCTAACCCTCAAGAAAAATGCCGTTATGTATATGGGTAATACTCAGTTTGGCGGAAATGTAAGCGCTCAATTACAAGTGATAGGCGGATTAAATGGGGCGAACGGAAATGTAATAATGGAAGAGGGGAGTAACATGGTCTTTACATCATTAGGGGGCACAAATTCTTTTTTACGCGTCTTGGGCAACTTTACAGCCAATGGAAGCTGCCAAAAAAATGTTTCAATTACCACCAACGATGGCGCCCCCTTACAGGGCGGATTCTCAGTGGCAGGAGCAGTAAATATCAGCTATGCCAATATACAAGGAATGCGAAACATATCACCTGCTCCCAATTCACTTATAATTGTAAGCAATAGTTCAGATGGTGGCAATAACACTGGCTGGTCATTCAACACAGCTAGTACTCAAACTTATTATTGGAGAGCCCTAAGAGGGAGTCCCACTGTTTTTGCAGGCGATTGGTACAATTCCGGACATTGGACCACTAATCCTTTTAATCTTGTAGGCGACAGTCTTTGTGTACCAAGCTTATATGATGACGTTGTTTTTGATAACCTTTCTTTTTCTGCAGCTAGTAACAATTGTACTGTGTCTTCGATAGCTTATTGTCGCGATATACTTGTTTCGGGCGCAGCGCGATTAACAATAGGAAACTCGAGTCTATTCTGTCGTCATCTACGCTTTACCCATTCAGCTGCCCGTTGGGACGGCACCTTAGGGAATGATGTATCACCATCTAAAATATACATAAGCGGCGATTTGATTTTGGCTACGAATATGACCGCTTTGTTTTATCGTGGCGATATCCATATGATTGGCAGTGGTGATATTAGAAGCAATGGGTCGAGATTACAAGCAAGGGCATTAATTTTTAACAAAATTGGCGGGACATGGAATTTGAGAGATGCCTTATACCTGGATAATGACTGGGCTGGAACTAACACAACAAATCGAAGAGCCGGTGAAATGAGATTATCAGCTGGGACCTTAAATAGCAATAATTTTAATATCACTATAAGTTCTTATTTTAATTCGGGCAATATTGCTTCAGCAAGAGCGCTGAACTTAGGCAGCTCTATATTCACTCACAGAGCTACAGCTTGGTATTACTTTAATGTGAGTACATTGCTTTGGAATGTAATCGCAACAAATTTTACTTTTACAGCTAATCCAAACGCTGAAATTATTTTTATGCCATCAACTACCTTCAATTCAAGTCTTGTCAATACGCGTCTTGATTTTAATATGGGTAATGGAATAAATTATCCAAAAGTAAGCATATCAGACACTGATCAAAATGTGAGCATCTATGGTGCCTCAAACTATAATTATTTGCAATTGGAAGCTAATGCATATGTTGATGCTAATAATACTATGGATAGTATTCGTCTTGAAGGAGGATTTTTCTACCGTTTTAAAAATGGAAGTATTCAAACTTTGCGAGCCCCACATGGGCATGTGATTTCTAATGGAACGAGTTCCGATTTTGTAAACATCGAGAGTTCTACTCCGGGTAGTAGCTTCCGTTTGCATAAATCTTTTGGTCCGGCATTTTGTATTGATTTTGTAAAAGTAAAAGATTGTGTTGG
This sequence comes from Saprospira sp., assembly GCA_044349855.1. GTDB lineage: Bacteria > Bacteroidota > Bacteroidia > Chitinophagales > Saprospiraceae > Saprospira. The sequence continues at coordinate 1,899 of JBIKQC010000343.1, read as the reverse complement.
GACTAAGGAAACCAATATGGCTTTGATTCCAACAAGCCCAGTAAACTATCAGACAATTCAACCATTTTTAGAGTTTCAAACCGGTGTGAATTCTGATAATATTGGAGGAACAGCAACAGGAATATGGGCATTTAGTCTGCCAGCTTTGGTCACGCCTCAGTTTGTGGGATCAAATTTTATACAACCATGCGGAATTTCATTGCAGCCATCTTTTACGATTCCGGTAACTGGCACAGGCCCTTATATGGTCAACTATAGCTGGGTAAGTGGTTCTTTGAGCGGAACGGGTGTGATAACATCTCCCGATAATGATAATAATAGCAATACGCCAATGCTCGTAACAATTCCTATCAATACAACGAATTCAAGCATTACTTATACTTTTAATATTACAACTTTCCGTTGTGGTGAAGAAACAACACCTTCGCCACGAACTGCTGTTGTAACACAAAATTCCCCGGCTGTTTTGACACAAACACCTCAAACTGCGGCATGTGATTTTACTAATAGTGCTGCATGGTTGACTCTTCTTGGGAATAGTGATACTCGACCTGTAGTATCAATTCAAGACTCTACCGGGCTTAGTGATTTTAATGCCCTTGGAGCACTCACAACTCAAATTTATTTCGATCCAACAGTTCAACAAGTAAATATTGGGGGTGTTATGTACCCATATTTACAACGTCATTGGCATATTCAGCCAACCAGTAATGGTGCAGCAAGAGTTCGCTTGTATTTCACTCAGGCTGAACTGAATGCACTCATTGCGGCATCTACTACTTTTGGGGTATTTAGTGGGGCAGCCCAATTGCAGGTGGTTCGCTATGCTAGTGGAACAATTGGAGTTGGACCGGAACAAGTTATCCCTCATACAATCATTCCACTTTCGGGTTCTGCTGCTGCACCTTTTAGCAGCACAGCCAATGTTTATGCCTTTGAGTTTTTTGTACCTTCATTTTCACATTTTATTATTACACCAACTCAAAATATTTTATTGGATTTTAACCTTCTCTCCTTTACTGCCGAAAAACAAGGTAACCGCGATGTGTTACTTAATTGGAAAGTGGAAAAGTCTATTGATACTGATTTATATCAGGTTGAGCGCAGTAGCGATGGTATAAATGGTGTTGTTATTGGTGAAATCAATTCTAATCATTTAGCAACTGAAGATAATTACAGTTTTGTTGATTTACAGGCAAAAGATGGTTTGAATTATTATCGTTTGAGAGCAATTGAAAGCAATGGCAATGATAATTTGTCAGATTGGAGCGTAGTAGAAATTGGGAATAGCCCTTCGGTCAGGATATTGCCAAATCCAGCTACAGATAATCTTACAATTGAAATAAATGCTTCATCAGGTATCGAACTTCGTATAATTAACCAATTGGGGCAATCGGTTAAATCAGAGAACTTTATTCAAAGCAGTCAGATACATAACATAAATATAAGTGACTTGCCTAGTGGAATTTATACCTTACAAATTTTCCTTGTGGAAAGTGGGACAGTCAGCATTCAACAATTGGTAATAGAATAAGATTAGTTATTAGGTACGAGAGAGATGAGTCAGTTCTACAAAGCTGACTCATTTTTTTTGACTTGTTTCTTTAACCCGAATCCGTCATTAGAAATTCTATCCTTAAGTCTGTATTTGTCTTTGAAATAAGTCAACAATGTTATAGGTACAACTTATTGGGGCCGAATTTTAGTTATGATGGTTTTTTCTTCAATGCCGGAGCCTATGCACATACTTCTATCGCTTTGGCAGATGCTATCCGTGCGATACATACGCCGGTTATTGAGGTGCATATTTCGAATGTACATGCCCGCGAGGAATTCCGTCATCATTCCTATCTTGCCGCACACTGCGAAGGAGTTATCACCGGTTTTGGACTAAACAGT
>JBIKQC010000342.1:0-5565 GCA_044349855.1 Saprospira sp. | reverse complement strand
AATATGGCGCATTGGGATGCGGATTACAAGTAGATCCGCTTGTGATCGTTTTTTATAAGCCATTGAAAAATGAACTGATAAACGAGTATATCAGGCATTCGCGAGGACAGAAAGGCACTTTGATGGCACCGCTCAATGAAACTTCTGCTTATTTTAAAGATAATTTCCCAAAACATCCGATGTATATTATGATTTCTGATCAGAGCCCAAGCAATGTAAAGGAATGCCATTGGGTACAATTTTTCAATCGGGAAACGGCTGTTCTGCACGGACCGGCAAAATATGCTCATAAATACAATTTGCCAATTTATTTTTTCAAAACCCGAAAGGCAAAAAGAGGTCATTACGAACTTAGCGGTGAATTACTGATAGACAATCCATTGGATTATACACCCGAAGAGATTTCTGCCATTTTTACCCAAAAAATTGAAATGCTTATCAAGGAAGCGCCAGAATTTTGGTTATGGTCGCACAAGCGATGGAAAAGAAAAAGAGATAATGATTAATTGGTTAATTAACAATGTTTAATTAAATCTTTGGGACGAGATCGGCTCATAGAAAACAGCTGACTATTTAATTAATTGAGAAATACGCAGATTTCAAGGTTGTTGTTAATGAATTAATAATTAATAATTAACTTAATATCCCGCATCCATCACCCAATAATGCTGCAGTTCTTCAGGATCTTCTTCAGAATAAATATATCCCACGCCAATAAATTTAGCCTTTTCATCTAGGATATTAGCACGATGTCCGCTACTATTCATCCACACTTTGACCATTTCTTTAGCAGTGGTTTGTCCGGCGCCAATATTTTCAGACAGGCCTGTATAAGCCGTTCCTGTAAATTTCCTTAATCTGTCGAATGTCATGCCTATCTTCTTCAGTTTTTTATTATTGCGGTCATAGCTTTCATGTTCAAAGTATTGGTCTTTTATCATATCTGAAGCATGATAACGGGCAGCATAGGCCAATTTCTCATCCCAAGCTAGTGGTTTTAATGCTTTTTTCTTCCTTTCAGCATTTACCAAACGTACTAATTCCTTTTCAAATGCAGTATCTGAACTTGTTATTTTTTCTTTGCCATTGGGCATTTGAGCAAATGCAGCATTAAAGCTGAACAGTAAGAAGAAAAGGATTGCGATATTTTTCATAAGGTTTGATTTTGTATTGTTATAACAAAGCCCGCGCCAAAATAACTACTAAGTTCAAGATATCTGATTGATATCCAAAATGATTGCATATTTATAAATTTTTTTCCAAACAATTGCCCGGTTCAAAAATAATAAACCCGTTGTGTGATTAAATTGAAAAAGCATGTTTTATTCAATTTAATGAATTTTAATTTGCAATTATTAATGCGAATCAAGTTTTAAAAAAGGTCTTTTTTTACATCAACGGCTTAGAAATATTTGCCATAATAATTTGGCAATATTGTATTTATACAAACAATGCGCAGTTTTAACAGGTCACCCCTACGGGGCTTAAAAATTTTGTTTACATCTTAATACTAAGAACAGGTCGCTCCTCTGAAGCGAAAAATGGCTCCGTAGGAGTCAAATGTTCTTAGCTATAATTGAATAAGATGAAAAAAAAGCCCCGTAGGGCTGACCTGTTTGATTGTTTAACAAGGTTTTGTAAATATATTAGTTTTATAAGTTTTATAAAATCCAACCCTTGATTCACATTATTAACAAAACTACAAGCAATTTATAGCCAAAATAGTACTTTTTCTAAAAGAGGAGTAACCAAACTCAGAATTCATTTCATCTTTAAGAATTTTTAAGGATTTTGGTCTCACAGCTCTACAAAAAGGAAGATGCTTTGAATCCAGAATTCAAATTGTATTTAACATCAATTAAGTACAAATTTGGAAATCTCGATAATTTTTTTGAAATTTGTTTCATGGTTTAGTATCTTTAGAGTAGTTTTCGGGCCTCTAAATTATTGTATTTCATGAAATTAAATAAATATTTTTGGATTTTTAATTAAGGTTTTTTTAAAGTTTTTCAATCGCACAAAGGGTTTATTATAAATTTGTGTATCTACTATTTTTTAACATAATTATTTACATTTTATGAAAAATCTCCTCATTATTCTTCTAATTTTCTTTTGCACACATGCAAAAGCAGATCAGTTGGCCTGGATTTCTAAAGAACAAGCCGAAAAGACTATAGAATTTTTCGAAATGAATGAAATATATGAAGTAGTCTTGTGGTGTGGCTGTTGTGATCATGACCATGTACAGAAAATAAGTATCACTAATATATTTTTTAGATATACAGGAACAGACCAATTCTATGAAGTTGTTATTGAAGGGATTGATGAAATGGGCGAAGAGTTTAGCAATGCGGTTGATTTGGCTTATGTACATATACAAGCAGAAAGTTTTGCTCATTGCCTTGGCATAGCGTTAGAATTTGAATGTGACCCTTGCACTCCTCCCTTTGACTGGCCTGAGTAATTGATTAAATATTCATCAAAATATCATTTTAATAGTAATCTCTGGAAAGATTGTAGTTTTATATATTTACAATATTTCTAAGTTTGAATAATCAATTTAAAAAAATTAAGCAATGAAAGTTTTGCAACTTTTTGTAATTATCCTTTTAACCGTTATATTCTTTACCGGTTGCACATCTTATGGCAGCAATTTTTTTATCAGAAACTACGAGGAAAATACCATTACAATTCAATATAAATATTTCGAGTTTGACAATATCAGTAAATCTAATGTCTTCGACTATCAACCAAAGGATTTTGTTCTTCAATCCAATCAAATTTTATCGAACAAGGTGCTCAAAAATTTCCCGTACAAAGCCTCTAAATATTTTGATACAATTCCTGTTCAAAAAATAGATTCACTAAATTACACTTTTAGTATTGCGCCTCAAAATACAATACATATTGCACCCGTATTTATGTATGGGGAAAACATTGAATACATTATTTTGAACAATACTGATACCATAAAATTCAAAAGCGATTACCCAAATGTTGAAGCAGAGGAACTATTCGATGAAAAATTATTTCAAGGAAAGGGTTTATTTTTGGGGCAGCGTTATATACTAAATTTGAAACTTGTCAAAATCAAGGCAATCTTGAATCAAGCTGAGTAATATTTTTCTTAGTTCTTTGTTACTTTTAGCGCAGTATCCATAACCCAATAGTGGTAAGATGCATGTTCGAAATATTTGTCTTCAATTATATCGCAGGCAGTATAAAGAACTGCATTAGCAAAACTTCCTTTCCACTCCAATGCATTGGTCAATGAGATCATTTCTTTTTCAAAATAAGGGTTCAAAGTTGCTAATTTTTCCTTTCTGCTTTTATCTTTTAACAAATAAAGAGCTGCAGAAAATATTAAAATAAATGGTGTGCTAAGCGTTTTCATATTTTATTTTTAGTTTGTATTCAAATTTACTTCCTGTTGAGGAAAATATCGAAATAATTCAATTTTTCTTTCAAAATTTGTCGGAATTACTGTTCATGAAATCAAGTAAACACTCTAATTGAGATGTCAAAAAAACCAAAAATAAAACAGCTACTTTTACTTTGCTTTTTAATAGTTTCCTGCAGAAATACCGATACGGCACTGCATCGACACGTGAATCCATTTATTGGAACCGGGGGGCATGGACATACCTTTCCTGGCGCAACGCAACCTTTTGGCATGGTACAACTCAGTCCTGATAGCCGTTTGGAGGGATGGGACGGCTGCAGCGGTTATCATTATTCAGATTCCATCATCTATGGTTTCAGTCATACACATTTGAGTGGTACAGGTGTAAGTGATTATGGAGATCTGCTGCTGATGCCGGGTACAGGAATGTCATCTTTTGATAATAAAGAATATGCTTCTCCGTTCAGTCATAAAAAAGAAATAGCCGAAGCCGGATATTATTCTGTACATCTCAGCAAAAATAATATTGAAGCTGAGTTGACGACTTCTGCCAGATGCGGCATGCACCGCTATCGTTTTCCCAAAAAGGCAGAAAACCCGCATATTGTAATCGATCTGGAACATAGGGATGAACTTTTGGATGTTGGCTTGATTCAGGAAGGTCAAAACAGTCTCAAAGGCAGCAGAATAAGCAAGGCATGGGCAACAAATCAGCATTTTTATTTTGTTCTGAATTTTTCCAAAAACATCAGTAAAATTGAATATAAAAAATGGGGTAAGGACAGTACAAAAAACAGCAAAGCAATTGTTTATTTCGAAAAAGGAACGGAAGAGCTCATTACAAGAGTCGGGATTTCATTTGTTGATATAGAAGGTGCAGGAAAAAATTTGGAGAAAGAACTGACTCATTTTGATTTTGACAAACTCAAAAAACTGGCCCAGGAAAACTGGGATAAAGCCTTGGGAAAAATTGTTGTTGAAGGCGGAACAAAAGACCAAAAAAGTATTTTCTACACAGCACTTTACCATACAATGATTGCCCCAAACATATTCAATGATTCGGATGGCAGATATAGGGGTATGGACAATAAAATTCACAAAACAAATGAGGAGGAAATTTACACAATTTTCTCTTTGTGGGATACTTTTCGTGGCGCACATCCATTGTACACCTTAATAGAACGAAAAAGAACTGCCGATTTTATCAAAACATTTTTAGCACATTATCAGCAGGGCGGAAGATTGCCTGTCTGGGAACTTGCAAGCAATGAAACTGATTGTATGATCGGTTATCACTCCGTTTCCGTCATTTTGGATGCTTACAAAAAGGGGATTAAAAATTTTGATGCAAATTTGGCTTTAGAGGCTATGCAGTTCAGCGCCAATCGTGAAACCGGCGGATTGAAAGCATTAAAAGATAAAGGGTTCATTGAAATGAGTGACAATCCCGAATCAGTATCCAAAACGCTGGAATATGCCTACGACGACTGGTGTATTGCCGAGATGGCAAAAGTATTGGGGAAAGACAGTATTTACAGACATTTCACGGCAAGAGCGCAGTCCTATAAAAATGTGTTCGATCCGACTACCGGATTTATGAGGGCCCGTATCAATGGCGGTTTTTTTAGCCCCTTCTCTCCTTCCGAAGTAAATTTTAACTACACGGAGGCCAATTCATGGCAATATTCACTTTTTGTGCCGCATGATATTGACGGCCTGATGCAGTTGATGGGCGGCAAAGCCGGACTTGAAAAGTATCTTGACAGTCTTTTTACGGTCAGCAGCAATTTGGGCGGTCACGAACAGGCCGATATCACCGGACTCATCGGACAGTATGCACATGGAAACGAGCCGAGTCACCACAAAGCCTATCTGTACAATTTTGTCGGAAAACCCTGGAAAACTCAGAAAAGAGTCCGACAAATCATGGATGAACTTTATAAAAATGCGCCTGATGGCCTTTCCGGCAATGAGGATTGTGGACAAATGTCGGCCTGGTATGTATTGTCGGCAATGGGTTTTTATTCAGTAACTCCCGGTACAGAAAACTATATTTTAGGAACAGGAATCTTTGACAAGGTAACTATCAATTTTGAAGATGGAAAATCTTTTGTCATCGAATCAAAAGGCGCTTCATCGAAAAACTGTTATATCAATAGCGC
>JBIKQC010000341.1:0-5568 GCA_044349855.1 Saprospira sp. | reverse complement strand
TATTTCAAAGAAGTTGGCCTTGCTGCACTACTATTCAATCTTATAAGTATGGCATTGGGCTTTTATCTTCCACTTTTACTAAAAATCGGAAAAAAGGAAGCTATTGCAATCGGCATGGAAATTGGCCTTCACAATGGCACTTTGGCGATTTTCATTGCAATGAATGTATTAAAAAGTGATGCAATGTCCTTTCCGGCAGTTGTTTACAGCCTTATTATGTTTTTTACGGCCGCGGGATTTGGTTGGTGGGTCAGTCGGGGCGAGAAAAAGGAGGTTTAACCTAGCGATGGCATTGGGTCATAGATTTTTTTGCTAACTTTTTTATGATTTAGACGGTTTAAATATGCTATTCGCAAATCGCTGCCGCGGGCTTTTTTTTACTTTTTTCTTGATCTCGTCAAAAATGACGAGAACAAAAAATTAACAAATCAATTCAATGCCCGCATTTTGGATTATCGTGAACTAAAGATCATTTATATCCACAAGCGATTTTACAAATACACCATTTTCAAAATATTTCAATCGATTCTCATTTCGTTTTAAGCCGGTCAAATCAAATAAAAATTTGGGTAAATATTTTGAAACTTTATCAGTTTTGTAATAAGTTGTATCTACTCCAAAAATTGGTTTTTTTAGTCCAAACCGATTTTCTAAAAATAATTTATCGCAATATTCAATAACCAAAAAAAACTCAATTTCATTTTCATTGCAATAATTCTGTAAAAAACTTGGCGAATAACAAAAAGCACCTTTACAATTAGGTGACCAAATATAAACCAATGCTTTTTTGTATTTTTTTAAACAACTTTTTAACTGTTGCCCATTAATTAATACTACAGATGGGTTTTTAGGAAATTCCATCCCGCATAAATTTTCACCTTCAATTTTGATGAGTTGATCAGGTGCTAAAATATGATAGTTGCTCTGTGCTCCCTTCACTACAATTCTTATGCAAGAGCTAATTAAAAGTGTAGACAATAGCAACAAAAGTGATATATTTAATTCCCTCATTTTTTCTTTGTATTTTATGAGACCTTTCAGATATAATGTATGGTCAATTCCTGTTTTTAAAAATGCCACTCCTAAGGAGCTCTTTTTTATTCGCACCTTACGGTGCTACAAAGATGTCGCCCCGAAGGGGCTTTCAAATTACAAAACTATAAATTTACTAATAATCAGCTCCATAGGAGCGACATCTTTGTAGAAAAACAATCACAATAGGCATAAAAGCCCCAGCGGGGCGGCATCCTAAAACAACAAGTACAATTTACACCCTGAATCTTAATACACGACCACCTTTTCCCTAAACAATCCGGTTTCCGTTTTCAGTAGTACAATATACAATCCTTTTTCGAAAAGATAGTCAATTTTTTGCCTGCCGCTGCTGTCCTGACTTTCTTCCCTGTGCAACAATCTGCCATCGATAGAAAAGATCATAATTTCCGCAGTTTCATTGCTGTTATACCATAGCTCCCCAGTACTTGGATTTGGGTAAACCTTTATGAATAATAGATCCTCTATATTAGAACTACTACCAGAAGACAAAACATTACAATAACCATAGTACTTATTCATATAAGTCTGCACAGTATCCTGATAAGCACAAAGCAAATAATGGGATTGCATAATGCTACATAGATGTTTATAAATAACACCCAAATTGCAGCCCACTCCTTCGATAAAGGTAAATCGCTCCCCAGATACTATATATGCTTTAAATTGAATATATTTTTTCCAATTTCATAATAAATGCTATCCACTATCGATAAGCTATCTGGTACGAGCCCCCATACATTTGTTATATCGAAGGTATCGCCCACTTGTAATGAAAAATCGAAGGCTAATTGAACGCTGGTATCAGTCCACATACAGGCAGCATCCCACTTAGATTTATACCAAACTTTTCCAGTTGTAGTATCTTCTGACAAAAAGCCTCCTGGATACCAGACTACCCCGCCTGGGTCAGGTGTACAAGCAATTTCTTTCCACCATTTTCCATCAAAGAAGGTATCCTGTACAATATATATTGTATCCTGTTCATTACCAAAAAAGTTTCCCCATTCCGTCACCCATTCCGTACTATTTTGTCCAAAAATAGATTGATACTGAGCTTTAGCAGGTGATACACAACAAAAGAAGAGTAGAATAAAGAGAGAGAGGGTTTTCATGGTATATATGTTTTTGCTTTAATGTTCTGTAATGCAAAGAAAAGAAAAGCATTTTTTTTGCTTTTTTATGTTAATTTTTCATAAAGCATTTATAATTTCACAAAGGGCTTCGTAAAAATAATACCTTGCCTATTGAGCAGTTGAATGGAATAAATTCCTTTCGATAATTGGCTAAAGTCCAAAGTAGCAGAGAAGGGTAACTCCATTACTTTTTGCCCCAAATTATTATAAACCTTTATTTGCATTATATCGATGGCTGTCGGGTTTTCTATATAAAGAAAGTCTTGTATGGGATTGGGAAACAATTGGATATTGGGCGCTTCTGTTTTTATAGTTGGAGAGCCATCATGGACAAGACAAGTATTGTAATAATTATTTAAATACGTTTGTACGCCATCCCGATGATAACAGAGTAAGTATTGACCCCAAAGTCCTACATACTCATGGTTTTGATACATTATTCCATAGTTGCTACCGACTCCTTCTATATGTATAATTGGTTCATAAGTAACCATTGGTGAATTAACGCCTATATTTCCAAACCGAATATATTTTCTATTAAGCGAGTCATAATAGACTGTATCTACGATTATTATTGTATCGTTTGGCATCCAAACATTTCTAAAAAGAAAAGAATCTCCAACCGATAGGCTATAGTCAAATAATAATTGCTCTACTGTATCTGGAAATGAAGGATAGTATGGAGCTAATGGTCTATGCCAAACCTTGCCTAAGACGGTATCCTCCCTAAATAAGCCAGCATTATAAATACTTGCCTGCATTTTAGCCTGAACTAGTTTGTAAGTAAATCCATTTAAAATAGTATCCTGTACCAGGTAGAACGTATCCTGTGCCGAACCTGGCATATTGCTCCATTCAAATACCCACTCCGTATTATTTTGCCCAAATAGCGACTGATACTGAGCCTTAGCAGGTGAAATACAATAAAAGAAGAGTAGAAAAGAGAGAGAGAGGGTGATGGTTTTCATGGTATATGTGTTTTTAAAGAGATTATCCGCTGTTTTCCTGAGCTGTTTTTCTAGGTTCTTCTGTGTTGGTTTTTGCTTGTCAATCATATCCACTCCTAAATTATTCTGGATGTAGTTTTTAAATGATTTGTCTTCTCTTTTGTGTGATATAAAAACTCTATGTGCCATATTTAGTTAGTTATTTGATGTAGTAGTATGTGGTCACTTAAATGCTAAATTAATTATACAACATACAGAACTTATTTTATGCGCATAAAATAAGTTGTATAAGCCTCATAAAAATACCTGTTTATCATTTAATCACACCAAAAAAAAGGGCAGCCAACCATCCACAAAATTAACCGCCCCTTTATTCTGCCAATATTAAACCTCAATCAAGTACCCAAAAATTACATTATACTTTGAATTTCCCATGTTTTTCAACTCCAGATAAGCTACGGTTTCATTCAAAAAGTAAAAACAATTGGATCTTCTTCCATAACGCATATCATCAATACCAATTAATACTATTTGCAGTCCGGAAGGAGAAAACAGCATCTGTGTATCTCCCACATATACATTGGATTCAGTGCCGGGATCATAACTGATGTCTCCAAATAAAATATCACCGTCGCTGCCGCCTTGGGTTCTTGCTGTGAAATACTTTTCTGCACGGACCTTAAACAATGCATTATTGGTTACTGTACCCGTAGTAACAGTGATATCATCATCAACAACTTCCAGGGTAACACCCTCTCTTAAATCATAAACAGATGGACTGCCCTGAGTCCAGCTTACTTCCAAATAATAATTGTCAATAAACTTAAGGGTCGTAAATGTTGCCATACAAAAAGATTCATTTTTTAGTTATTGCATACTCTGTTATATTTTCAGGCTTTTCGGCATGCGCCTGATTTTTATATTCTTTTAATATTATTTGTAATACAATGTAATGATCCACGCATATTTGCCAACAAACTGTAATCATTTTTCATCTGAAAAACCGAAAAACCAAGCGATTCAAAAATTAATCTGTTTTTGGCCGTAAATTCTGAAAGCTGTGAAATGCCCATCCCTGCATTTATATAGGTTGGCAACCATATTTTTTTGGATTTTTCTGCAGAATTATTATCGATCTCAACAAGACAATTATTAAAACTTGCCCAATTCCAGTTTCTTTGCCATCTGCCTAAGTCAGGTCTATATTGTTCATAAACTATCAATGGCATTGGATTTCGAATTATACAAAATTTTCTCTGGGGTCCATTTTCTAAATTTGATATAATGCTATCCAACGATTTTGTTGTTTCACTGATAATCAGATTTGCCAGATCCAACACATCCGAAGGGATACTTTCATTTGGACTAAATCCCAATATCGGTTCCCCAATCAAAATATACTAAGTTCCGTTTTCTGAACCGGCAAGGGTTATAAATAAATCGATATGAAAAATTGCCTGATGCCGATCAAGGGCGCTGTAATAATTGAGAAATCCATCGCTTGTTGTTTTTCCTCTTGCCCAGGATCCGGTTATTTTATAATCTGAAACAATGGGAATATAGTCAATATCTCCTAAGTAAGTTTTGAGTAAAACAGGGTCATTGTTTTCTTTTCGATTGCCAAAAAGCGCATAATCATCAGCTTTTAAAATATTTCCGCCGGTCAAATTCAAATTGACACGTTGTATTTGTATATGCTTTTTTACTTTTGCCAATTCCGCAGCCAAGTTTCTATTTTGCGGCTGAGCGTAGGTATTTAAAAGAACAGTCTCATTTTCCGCTGCTGATAATCCCAGGAAGGCATCTCTTGTCCAGGGGCTGAGTTGCTTTTCGCCGGTTTCTACAAAAAGAAGCTTTGATTTAGGCAGGCTATTTAATACTTTTGAATAGTATTCAGCCTGTTTATCAGTTTCAGCTTTTGGATAGAATAGGATTATTTCTTTTTCAAAAAAAACTTCTACAAGTTCAGTAAAATATGCCCGATAAGGAAAATCTGTTATATTCAGAGGTATAGCCAATGTGAGACCCTCTATTCTTCCATATACGGAGGAAAGCAGTTCGTTTTTTTTTTTAATTTTCATTCATAGTCAGTTCAAAATACAGAAACTCATTATCTGAAATAACTGAGCTCTCCCCTTTTGGAATTTTTTTCCCATAAGCATGTTCCCAAACCGGAATCGAATTACTTAGCAATGTTTTCATGTCAGCCAAATCAGCCCGGCCAATAGTACTCGAATTATACAGAAAAATTGACAGCCTGTTATAAGGAAATATATTAAAAGCTATTGGGGTAGCATGCAATGTTCTGTTGTTATTGTTACTTAGTTTTAACCAAAGTAATTCATTGTTTTCATTTTTGACAAAACATTCATTTTCGTTCAAATACTCCAATACCAGGAATATTCCCAAATCAGCAGATGGATTAAAAAACT
>JBIKQC010000015.1:0-20130 GCA_044349855.1 Saprospira sp. | reverse complement strand
CATAAACAGCTAACCGATTTGGAAAATACTTTACAGAATACCCTGAATGATCGAAAAATTGCCCTTGACCAAAAAGAAGCCGCAATCAACAGGGAAATAACACTTAATAAAGTTGAGCAGGTTCAAAGATGCCGGGAATGGCAAAAGGCCTATAAAGATGCAAATCAGGAACTGATTAAAAATAAAACGGAACTTGCCGAACTCGATCTGAAAATTATTAAAATTAAGTCAGAAAAAGACTTAATTGAAAATGAATTGAACAATGCCAAAATAATCCTTCAACAAAAAGATGATTTATTTAAAGCGTCTGTGTCCTTGTTTGATGAAGCTAAAAAGCTGGATACTCAGCTTACTGAAAAAACTTTGCAGCATCAAAAAGAAAAATCAGAATTGGCTGAATTTGAATTGGGATTGGAAAAGGAAAAAAAATTGGCCGATACTAAGAAATTAGAATTCAATAGCTTGAATAAGACAATTGAAAATATAGATAATTGGCTGACAACGAACGAATCTAGAAAGCTGATTGCAGAAAATAAAAACACGATTGTTTTAAAACTGACCCAGGCCGATAAGGATTTGGCGCAATTGATACAAATACAAAAACTTATAGAGGCATGCGAAAAAGAAATAAGCAGCTCTCAAGAGGCAAAAACCATTTTTGAAAAAGAACTGGAAGAAAAGAATAACGAATTCAAGGAACTTCAAACAAAGTTTAATACAATAAATCAAATCATTTTAGCCATTGATATTGATAAACTTGATAAGGAACTGCTCTCAAGTATTGAACAGGAGTCTGATATTATAAGGGCACAAACCTTATGGAATGTGCTTTATGCAACAAAATCCCAATTAGCGGATTTGAACAATAAATTGGAAATGCAAATAAAATTGCATAATGATTTGGAAAAAGAGCTGCCTCTGATAGAACAGCAATTGCAGGAAGCAAAAGCTTCCAGGGATAAACTTGAAATTACTCTGCAAAAGGCCCGACTTGTGGTCAGCGTAGATTCACTTCGTGCCAATCTGCATGCTGATGAAGATTGTCCGGTTTGTGGAAGCAAGGAACATCCTTTTGCGACACATAATCCTTATGAAAATGCTGTGTTAAACTTGTTGGAATCGGATTACAAAGAATCTGTTGATAATTATGAACGAATATTAGGAAAAAGCGGTAAACTTAAAAATGATATAATATCAGCAGGTAAACAAATTGATGAATATCGAAATCAAATTCTCGATAAAGAAATTGAAGTTCAAAAGAATAACAAAAACTGGAAAGAAACTACTATTCACAACGAGTCTGAATCAATTTCTGAGGATCTGAGAACAGCATGGCTGGAGGAAAAGTTGAATTTGATCAAGTCAAATAGAGCAGATCTTCAATTTCAAATTTCAGATTATAAAAAGAAAAAAAATACTGCAGATGGCTTTAATACAGATTTAGTAAAACTGTCTCAGGAAATTGACCTGCTTTCTAATAAAATTAAAGATGAAGAAAGGGATATACATGTTTCAAAGCAGAGTATAGCTTCAAATCTGGATAATAAAAACTTGGCTGAAAATGCATTAGCCGATACAGAAAAAGAACTTTTTACTTATTTCAATAATAAGGAATGGTTTGCTAATTGGAAGAATAATTCAGAACAGTTTTTGGCTTCAACTGAAAAATTCTCCTCCGAATGGGAGCTTAACATTAAAAAACTGAATGATGCAAAACAGGAAAAGGATAAATTAGGACTGCTTATAAATCAATCGCAACAGCAATTGGAAAAACAAACAAATGACTTAATCACTAAACAATTGCTTTCAGCCGAAAAATCTATGGAGCTGAAAGAATTAAAAACCAGTAGAGATGCCATTTTCAACGGAGAAGATATCAAAATTATTGAAAACAGAATGTCATCTGAAATAGAAACAGCTAAAGTTCTGTCAGAAGAAAAAAGCAGCAAACTGAATGAAATAGAACAACATTTCATTGAGGTAAAAACCCAAAAAACAGCCACAGAAAATACAATTACCTATTTTAATAATATAAGCATTGAGAATAAAAATCAGCTCGAAAACTGGCTAAAAACCTTTAATGAGCAACAGAATTCAGCTATGAATTCAGAAGAATTGGATACTTTACTAAATTACAGCCACGAATGGATAGAAAAAGAGCGTTCAGAACTAAAGGCCTTGTATGATAAGCTAAGCAGCCTCAATACACTATTTGAGGAAAGATCAACAAAACTGGAGGAACACAAGACAAAAGCCTTGTCTCAGAGAGCTTTTAGTGAACTCGTTCCACTGATTGAGGCCCTTACCAACGATAAAAAATTATTGGAAAACCGAAAGCAGGAGAATAACTATTTAATAAGAACTCAGGAGGAAAATCTGATAAAACTGGGCAGTCTGCTAATTGAAATAGAGAAACTGGAAAAAGTAGAAGATAATTGGCATAAACTCTATAATATTATTGGTTCTGCCGATGGCAAAAAATTCAGAGAAATTGCTCAGCAATATACCTTGGATGTACTTTTGGGTTATGCCAATACGCATTTGAATACACTTTCCAAGCGGTTTAGAATCCAAAGAATCAAAAATTCTTTAGGCTTACAGGTAGTAGATTTGGATATGGGCGATGACATCCGTACCGTTTATTCACTATCCGGCGGAGAGTCCTTCCTTGTTTCGCTCTCATTGGCTTTGGGCCTATCCTCACTATCGTCAAGCAGAGTGAAGGTTGAGTCGCTATTTATTGACGAGGGTTTTGGCTCTTTAGACCTTGTAACGCTGAACACTGTAATGGATTCTTTGGAAAGACTGCACAATATGGGCCGTAAAGTCTGTGTCATTTCTCATGTTCAGGAAATGACAGAACGCATTCCCACTCAGATAAAGGTGAATAAGCTATCCAATGGAAAAAGCACTGTGAAGCTAATTGGTTAAATTTGAATAAAAAAATTCCTATGAAACATAACCTAACCGACTCCCAAAACGGAAAAGTATTTAATATCAGCCTTTCGGGAAATAAAGTAATTACAGAATCTGGAAAGCCCGGCAAAACAAAGGAAACAGAAAAAGAATTTGCCAATGAAAAAGAAGCTGCCATTTTTTTTGAAAAGAAAGAATGGGAAATGCTCAAAAAGGGCTTTCTGATGAAAAACCCTGAGGCATCCGAGTTTGAACCAATGTTGCATTATTTCATGGGGAGCGGTTATACCGGCTGTCTATCTTTAGTGAATATTGGAGATAGCTTTGCCGTATATGAACTGACCGGTGATAAAAATAGCTACAAATTTGATTGTCTCCAATTTATCGATAATCAAGGGATTCTGCTCAATAGAATTGAATTACCCAAAGTATTTCCCTGGGCAATGCTTTGGCATAAAGAAAAGAATTTATTGTTTATCGATTTGGATCATTTTATTTACAGCTATAATATTGGAAATAATACTTTTACAAAACTCACGGATACCTTTGTTCAACCCGGAAGTTTTATCTCAATGTCTGAAAAAAGAATAGCTTTTGGTGCTGATCCTAAAATTTATGTTCTCGATTTGGACACCAATAAAATTCTATTTGAACAGGAAGTGAAGTCTGAATTGTATTCGGGACATTCCACCCAATTTAAAGGCGGCATTTCCAAAAATGGAAAGAAACTGGCGATTTGTACACATTCAGGTCTGATAAATATTCATGATATCGATACCGGAAAAACAGAGATTTTAAACGGCGATTTTCAAATGGTTGAAGCCATTGAATTTATTGACAATGACAAGGTTTTATTGTTAAAAGAAAAATATGGCTCTTGGGGCTTCCGGTTTTTCAGTATTGCAACAAAAGAAGAACTCAGCTTTCCCGGTTTGAAAATACCTAAAAATGAAACATTGGTCAATCATTTTGCCATCAATGAGGACGCCACAAAATTGGTTGCGATACAATATAAAACTGCCTATTTATTTGACTTGCTTACAAAGCAATTTTTAAACAGTTTTGACCTCTCCCATATCGTAAGAACAGCAAAACCCGCATTTGGCAAGGGCTGTATCGGGTTCAGAACCGATTATGGCTGTTTTAGTGTTTATAAAATTTAAAGCTGTTGCTCAGAAACCAGTAGTATGCAGGTTATCGGCATTAGCATTTTGACGCCACCTGCAGGGTGTGAGTCTGGAGCATATTTACGCCACCTGCAGGGTGTGAGTCTGGAGCAGCCCCTTCGGGGCGACATGTTCTTAGGCATGAAATGCCGTAGTAATCAAAGCTCCGTAGGAGTGAGCTGTTTAATGCAAAAGCTGAGGCATTAGTCTCATTAAGCTGCGCTCTTGGAAATTTTTGTCTTTCATTAGCCCAAGGTTTCAACCTTGGGTAATAAAAAGCTCAAAATTGATAACCATTTTAATGGTTTATGATTGTAAAAATGGTTAAAAACCATTGCATATTGGTCATTTTCTTAGTCCCGGGGTTGAAACCCCGGGCTAAATAAATATTGTTTGAAAACTATCTGCAGATCTAAGATGACCCCTCTTTAATAATTTTCAATTTTAAAAATTGGTTTGGGCTGTCTAAATATTTCTCCTAACCTTTAGTCCGAAAGAAAACAGCAGCTGGGCACCAAATAGCATAATTATCGCATCTTAAATCTACAAACCAATTTTAAAGTACTATGAATTTAAGATGCCTAATTGCGGGATTTTTGCTTTTTGCTGCAGGACTGCAGGCACAGCATTTATCAGGAAAATACAACAGTGATTTTAAAATTTATGAAACTGCGGATCGAACTTATACCTGCGGTTTTTTCAGGGATGGTTTGGCATTGCTCTATAAAGAGAGTTTTGTAGGGTTAATTGACAGCAATGGAAATATACTATTGAAACCGCAATTTAATCAGATTCTTGATTTTGAAAAGGGAATTGCTATTGTTCGATTAAATAAACAAAGTGGTATTATTGACCGAAAAGGCAATATAGTACTGCATCCTGACAGTGTGCAACTCCAATCATTCAATACCGGTTTTGCCAATTTCAAAGATAACAAAAGTGGTCTTTACGGTATTATTTCCGATTCAGGAAAAATTATCACCTCAGCAAAATATAAGGTTTTACAGCAGATGCGGGAGGAGCGTGCCGCTTTTTTAAGGAACAACAGTTTTGGACTGCTGACGGAGGATGGCAGAGAAATTATCTGGGATAATTTTTTCAAAACGGAAAACCACCCCGAATTGGACATTACCTACGGCTTTTATCATAGAGGAGTCGGCATGCAACTGTTCAATTTTTACAACGGAATTGCTCCATTTTTCATTCAGAAAGGTGATAAAATTCTTTTAGGTTTTTTTGATAAAGAAGCAAAAACGGTCATCCCTCCTATTTATGAGGATCTTGAAAATTTTCAACGTTTTGATACTGCATTCCTTGCTCCTGCAAAATTAAAAGGCAAATGGGGTTTGATTGATATAAAGGGCAAGGAAGTTTTAGCATTCAAATATGAAAGTCCGGAGGAATTGAGAAGAATCAGAGCAGCTAATCAGAGCAAAGGGCAAATTCAACCACAGCCGGCAAAAGTCCAATCCGATATACTTACCGCTAAAGCAGCAGAAATTTATCCGCTTTTTGGCAATTTTTATATCAGTTCAAAAAATGGAAAATGGGGCCTGATTGATAACAATGGACATCCGCAGACAAAATTCAGATATGATGCAATCATCGCATTGGATTCCAATACAGCCGTGCTTTCCTGGTATGAAGACGCCTATTCGCTCAATACCGGAATTCCCAGATATGTGTATTTCGGCAGTTATCATTATATGGACAGCCTCGGTAAAATATCGAAAAAAGAACGCCGTTTTTCCAAAACAATAGAAGGTATTGCCGATGATCACCATAATAAATTTGTAATTTTAAAAGGACCTGCCTATTTTGCTCCGGGAATAAACCGACATTATTACAAACAACTTATAAAATTAAGCGGACCTGAGGCAGAACATGATTTGGAAGAAACTATTTTTGGATCACTTAAAATAGTCAGTTTTGATACAAGAAATCATGAAAAGAACAATAACTTAGGGACATTAATTTATCAAAATATTGAATACAAAAAGGCTGTTATTGACGGTTCCGGTAAACTGATCATTCCTTCTGAATATGAACAGATTATTACAACAGATAAACCTTTATTGATTGTATCGAAATCTGTAAAAATTGATTCGGGGTTGTATAAAAATACTCATAAACTACAATGGGGAGTTATAGATTTAACAGGAAAGGCAGTAATTCCAATAGAATATGAAAGTGTTGAAGATTTTAATTCCGCTTTTTTTGTTAGAAAAAGAATTGGAGAATATGATCCGTCAAATGGTAATTATGAAGATGCTATATTTGATTTTAACGGACATCCGATAATTCCGTTTAGCCCTAATTCTCATAATGAAATTTTTTATTCTGATTGGTTTAATTCCAGGATATTTATCAAGAAACAGAAGGAGTAATATGGAAAAATTAGAAAGAGAAGCAGCAAAGGCATGGATTGTCAAAACCTGCGGAGAAGGCTGGCTTAATATGGCAGATATTGCTTATGATAATCTCCCGGAAGGGCTGTTTATTACTGAAGTCTTTCAGAAATGGGGCGGTCTGAAAATAAATTTTGAGGGAGAAAATGAAGTTTTTGAAGAATTGACTGATCAGATTTATTATTTGAGTCAGTACCTTTGTGAGCTTTGCGGAAAAAGTGCTCAAACAGCCATTTTGGACGGCTGGGAAACTGCAGTTTGCCGTGAACATTTTGAAAAATCAGCTGCAAAGGAAAAGTTTTGCACTCCTTACAATCAGGTATAAATTAGTACAATGAAAAAACTCGAATACGGTATAATTTGTCAAGCTGACAATGAAAAGCAATTGGTAAAAAATATCAATTCCTTTTTGGAAAAAAAGTACGGATACCGAAAGATGTCCAAAACCAACAACAAAAGTATGTTGGAAGCCCGACTGCCATTTGTGTACAGTCATTTTTACAATCAGTTTCTGAAACAGGGTGTAAGATGGTATTTTGAGCTCTATCCCAATGCCGATTTGGAAGGAAAAAGAAAATTTCCGGAACATCCGGAAACAGGCTGGCTCATTTGGGTGAATAAAATGAGTTATAATACCGATCAGGATAAGTCCGAATTGGATTGTTTTTTTGAGGAACTGTTGACCGGAACTGGGTTTGAATATAAACTGCTCTACAATTATAACGAGGGAGAGGAAAGGTTATAAATTTACATTTTATTCATATGAAATTCGACAAAAAAGCACTTCCAAAAGAAGTACAAGACATCATTACCCTACATAAACCATGACCGTAGAAGAAAGATTCAGTCAATTGTCAAAAATTGAAGGTATTCTGGCCATTATTGGCGTATTGTGTTTTGTAACTGCAGTTTCCTTTAGCATTGTACATCTCGGTTTTGTGAATGAGGTTCAGCATCCTACAAAAGCATTTCAGTTTTTAACCCGGGAACAGCTTTGGCTTATCAATCTCGGATTGGGGCTTTTGGGAGGTTTCCTGATGGACCTTAGAAGATTTATTATTGCCGGAATTTCGGGACTGATTGCTGTTGCCGGAATTACAGGTTTTGCCATCTTTTATCTGTCATGGAGAGCCGATTTTATGAGTTTAGAAATCATCATTATCATCTGTATAGGAATGATTCCCGGTATTTTCTTGTATAACTTTCTTAAAAAACATTTTTATGCAAGGCATTGACAACAAAAAGGT
The DNA here is from genome assembly GCA_044349855.1 of Saprospira sp. Taxonomy (GTDB): domain Bacteria; phylum Bacteroidota; class Bacteroidia; order Chitinophagales; family Saprospiraceae; genus Saprospira. The sequence goes on along the minus strand of JBIKQC010000015.1, from coordinate 12,393 downwards.
ATTTATTCTGATTGGCATTTTTGTAGTCGGAATGAGCCTTTATAACTATTTTACAAAATATCAGCCAACTCAGGAATCAGAACGATTTACAAAATATCTGGCCAATAATAATAAACCGATATCGGCATCAGATTCAATGAGTTTGAATCTATTTTATAAAAAGATAGCGCAAATTTATTTCACTATTTTTAATGATAGTATTGCTAAGCCCTTCTTAAATAAAGGATCAATTGCGGCATCAGCAGATTTTGAACCTCAGCTTGTCAGTCTGGAATTATTGGATTTTATTTTTGACGGCCATTTTGTAAAATCCAGTAAGATGAGCAAAGATGAATTTTACAAAAGCCGATTTAATTCAAACGGTCTCTTTTATGCTATCAACCAATTTTTGGGAGAAGCATCCTTTGCCCAAGATTTTAGCAGAAGAAAATGGCATGCAGGCTTTCTGATAGAGACAAATGAAATCGAAAAAGACCGCTATATAATGGTTTTGGCAACAGTAAGCCAAATTGAACCCGAAATTTTAGGTGTACAGGGATTTAAATCAGGCAGCTATAAGGGCAGACTTTATGCAGCAGATCTAAAAACCGGTCAAATTGTGGCTTTGTCTGATATTATTGCTGAAAATGATCAGACTGTTCTCAGCAAAAAATACATTGAAGGCGATGCCATCATAAAGTTGCGGCAAAATCTGGTTGATAATGTTCTAAAAGCTGTCAGCCGACAGTCAGAGCGCTGGTTCGGAAAAGCTTTACCTGATATTGAAATGAAAATAAGAGGCTTGGAAAATAAAAAATAGGCGCTACGATTTTTAACGGAGGTTTGAATTGATTTGAAAATTTTAAACAACCTTTCAAAAAATTACGAAACGCGAAATGAAGTTCATCATCATACAAAACAATTTCAGTTTTAACCCGGGAACTGCTCCGGCTTATCAACCTCGGATAGGAGCTTTTGGCGATTTCCTGATGCACCTTAGAAGAATTATTATTGCCTAAATTTCGGGATTGACTGCTGTTGCCGGAATTACAGGTTTTGCCATCTTTTATCTGTCATTTAGACATGATTTTATGAGTGTTGAAATTATTATCATCATCTGTATCGGGATGATTCCGGAGCTATTTTTGTACAACATGTTGAAAAAGAGATTTTATAAAAAGCACTAATTTATTAGACTTTATAATCAGCAAATAATTGTCATTGAAATTTTGCCGAAAACGTATCCCACTGCAGATAAATATTCCGATCATTCCAATGATGAAGCCAAGCCAAATCGGTAATAGATCAAAGGATATTACTGAAAATCCAACCAAAAACAGCGAAAAACCAAAAATCACCTGAAATGGACTATGCTGTACTTTCAAATTATAAAGTCTTGGTATTTCTGCTTTTTGTGCTTCCGGTCCTTTGAATAACAATATAAATGCTTTAAAGAAAGGAAATTCCTGAAAGTTCTTAATCAACCGCAAGAAGAATAATATTTGAAGATGAAAGGGGTCCCGTTGGGCAATGGGTTTGGTTAAACCATATACAACTTCCTTCTCATCAACATAATAAGTGCCAAATAGGCGATCCCAGATTGTAAACATACCGCCATAATTGGTATCTAAATGCTCATGAACTGAAGAGTGGTGTATCTGATGAAACTTTGGCGTTACCAAAATTCTTTCCCAACCTTTAAACTCTGGCCAAAGCTCACTGTGCAACATATACTGATAAAATGCATTTAATGCATTAGCCAAAATAATATGTTCAGGCGTGATTCCAAACAGAATTAGAATGCTGTAAGTGAAAATTCGGACAAAAAAACCAAATGGAGAAATGGCAAAATTGACAGAAAAGTTATATTCTATACTTTGATGATGAATCAAATGTGCGGCCCAAATTAGTGAAACTCTGTGTGAGATTCTATGGTAAATATACCACATAAAATCAACCGCAATAAAAGTGATCCCAAAAGCAAGCCATTTGTTATCCAATGGCTCAAAAAATCTAAATGGAACAAGAGAAGAGAAAACGTAGATTCCGAAATTTATAGTAAGAATGCCCGTCAATCGTTCCAACATACCCAAACCCAAATTTAGGGCAGTTTGAGAAAGGCTGACAGTCTTCTTTTTTACGAATTTTAATATCAGAACCTCAAAACCAAAAAGAGTTAAGCCCAATATTAGAATAATTATGTCTGTGAAATTAAACTCCATAGTATTTACAATTTTAACTGAACCCCTAAAATATAATGATGTTCTTTTACTCCTAAACACAAAATAAAATTTAAGACAGTCTAAAATTTAATTCGTATTAAAGAGATACAAATATCATATTTATAATTGATTGAAAAACTGACGAATATTACTTTTATGAAATTTCATTTTTAAAAATACAGAATCCTGGTAAAAGATGGCACAACAAAAAATGCCCCGCTTTTGGGCGAGGCATTGGTTTTTTATTTTTTCTCTTTTTCAGCAGGTTTTTAGCATCACCGAAGCTGCTTGTGAATATTCCGAAAAACAATGCTAAAGTCAGAATTTGAAGTGCTTTGTTCGTGATCTTAGTTTAAAATAGATATTAGTAAATTAAACCGGAAAACGTTCATCCAAAGAAAACTGAGCAGGAAACTTTGCTTTAATGTCTTTATAAAACACCATAATTTCGCGCATATCTTTTTCAATGTCGCCTGTAGGGTAAATTACTTTGCCGATTCCCGCTTCTTTTTTCTCATAATCCAAATAGGCGAGAACAATTGGTACTGAGGCGGCGAGTGCAACATAGTAAAATCCGGTTTTCCATTGTTTGCACAGCTTGCGGGAACCTTCGGCAGTCACCATCAGGCAAAGTTCTTTATTGGTTTTGAACAGTTCGGCCATAGCATCTGTCATACTTTTTCTTTCTTCACCGGCCACTTTTGGTTTGCGGTCTATACCGATACCCCCCATCCAACGGAAAAACCAAGCGAAGGATGATTTCATCCATTCGTTTTTGATGGTAAATTTGAATTTTACATGCAAAGCCGACATCACCCACATGGCCAAGGGGAAGTCCCAATTGGAGGTGTGAGGTGCACAGATCATAACACATTGTTCATGAACTTCTTTTGGCATTACCGGATTGATTTTCCAACGAAAAAAACGTAGGAATAATTTACTGATGAGTCTTGACATTATTTATATGATAATATGTTAATATGTATATTTAAAACAAAGGTAATATTTCAAACTGATACTTTTCTTAGGAGGCTATTTTTTTAGGAAAAGTCAGTGTCATTTGCAATAAACCGAGAAAATTTGACTTATTTTATAAATCTAAAAACAAAGCATGAAACAGCTGATTCTTTTATTGATGTTATTTGCAGGTACGCTTAGAGCACAGTCTGACACAGAATTTGGCCTCAGAGATACCTTATATTCTGAAATTTTAAAAGAGAAAAGAAGTTTTTTGGTTTATATTCCAAAAAACGAAAATCCTTATATCCAATCTGAAACCTATCCGGTGCTATACCTATTGGATGGAGATAAGCTTTTCTTACAGACTGTTGGCATTGTTGCTCACTTGAGTTCTCCTTATGGGGCTAAAAAATGTCCCAAAATGATTATCGTCGGCATTGATCAGAATGACAGAGAGGCTGATCTGCTGCCAAAATCAGCTGCCAACACTGATCTTTTCACGCAGTTTTTGCAAAAAGAATTGGTTCCCTATATTGAAAAGCAATATCCTGCTAAGCCCTACAGAACGCTGATGGGACATTCTCTGGGCGGCCTGAGGGCTGTGAATACAGTTTTATACCATCCCGAAACTTTTCATGCCTATCTGGTTCTCGATCCGAGTTTAGGTCATGATCTGAATGTCTGGTCGGATAAGGCACATGATATGATGCAGGAAAAATCATTTGGCAATCAGTCACTTTATCTGGCAATGGCGCAGACAATGCCGATGGGCATGGATACTGCTGCGATCCGGGCTGATAAGGGCGGAATGTCAAGGCACATGAGGGCAATCATGCGTTTTGCCGATGACGCAGCAGCTTGCAGCGGTCTTCGTTTTTATTGGAAATATTTTCCGAATGAAACACATGGGTCTTCAACATTTTTGGGAACCTATGATGGGCTGAAAGCTTTATTCGATTGGTATGACTATGCTGCACTGGAGTCAATTTATACAGAAAAAGTAACAGAAGAACAGGCTTTGAAACTGTTGGACATACATTATAGCAAGGTTTCTGAAAATATGGGTTTCAAAGTTTTGCCATCAGAATCTGAAGTCGATCAGATGATTCAGCTGCTCTTGGCTAAGGGTATGAAATCAAAAGCAATTGCCTTTGCAGAGCTGAATGCCAAAAATTATCCGAAAAGCAGTTATGCTGCGCTTTTTCTCAATTTCCTGCAATGGTCGGATAAAAAACTGCTCTCTGAACTACTGGAAAAAATGTCGGCTAAAGAAATTTATCGCCTTTGTCAGTCAGAGGCAAAGAAAACTGATCCTGAGTACAATATTTCTGAGATGGGTATAAATGATTTTGCCTATTTGCTGCTAAAAGCTGACAGAAATACCGATGCATTGCTGTTTTTTGAACTTAATGTTGAGATTTTTCCGAATGCCTGGAATACTTATGACGGCTATGGCGAATGCCTGCTGAAGCTGGGCCGTAAAAAAGAAGGACTTGCTGCTTATAAAAAGTCTTTGGAATTGAATCCCAAAAATGAAAAAGCAGCAGATTTACTGATGCGTAACCGATAAATTTCAAAAGGCTGCAATCAGCTATATTTATTAAAAAAATATCTGCTACAAATACTTAAAGTACATCCTTAATTTAAGGAAAAATAGCGATTTTTGAGGATTGAAACCTTTTGACAAGTATAACATAACATGACTTACAAACAAATCATAGACTCCCTCAAAAAAGGCAATGCTTCACCTGTGTATTTTCTGCATGGAGAAGAGGATCATTATATAGATGAAGTTTCCAAATATATTGAAAATAATATCCTGACTGAGGATGAAAAGTCTTTCAATATGACCATCATGTATGGCAAAGACAGCGATTTCAAACATGTATTGGATGCTGCGCGGCGCTACCCTGTCATGGCTTCAAAACAGGTGGTCATCATAAAAGAAGCACAGGATCTGAAAACTATCGATAACCTCGAGCCATATTTGGAAAATCCACTGGAAAGCACCGTACTTGTTTTTGCGCATAAGCACAAGACACTCGATAAAAGGAAGAAATTTGGAAAGACGCTGGACAAGGCCGAAAAAGCGGGAAAGGCTGTCGTTTTTGAATCGAAAAAGCTCTATGAAAATGAGATTCCTGACTGGATCATGGATTATCTTAAAGATCAAAATGTGCGTATCGATCCGGATGCAGCGCAGCTTTTAGCCGAGTATCTTGGCAATGACCTGTCTAAAATAGCCAATGAATTGGGGAAACTGCTCATTTCATTGCCCAAGGGCAATAGCATCAGCCGGGAACTGATTCAACTGAATATAGGAGCCAGCAAAGATTACGATGTTTTTGAACTTCAGGCTGCTTTGGCCGACCGCAATGCAGTGAAAAGTTATAAAATTGCACAGTATTATATGGCAAATCCCAAGTCGGGCCCGCTGCCAATGGTAACCGGCATTCTTTACGGATTTTTCAGCAAGGCCTATGTTTGTGCCTACCTGCCCAATAAATATGATGAGACTTATGCTAAAGCGCTGGGACAGAAACTTTATGGGCCAAGTAAACCGGGATCAATGTCAAAACGCTATATGGATTACCGCAATGCGACCAAACAATATTCCTATATACAATTGGAAAAAATTCTGATGCTGCTCAAAGAATATGACTTGCGCTCAAAAGGTGTAGGACTGCCCTTTGTGGGCGATGAATTCAATGAAGCGACTGAAAATGGAGAATTGCTGCGGGAAATGGTGATTAAGATTTTGGGGGTATAAAGATTATCCGAAAAAAATCTTAATCTTCAAATTCCAATCTAAGCAGATGGCTGGAAAAATTTTTACCCAGGGTATCTACTCTCAACGAACGTGAAGCACCGCCATCGAGTGCTTCGTAACAGACAAAATTCAAGGCCTCTAAGGCATCCCATTCGTATCGGATGACCTTTCCTTTGATCAGCCCTTTGAAATGTTCCTTGACCATTTCAGCACTGAGATGCTGTTTCAAAAACAAATAAGCCTCAGCATCCTTGGCCAAAACACCAATGTTGCAGATATCGTTTTTATCGCCCGAACGGGCAGATGCTAAGTCGATGAGGCGCATAGAAGCAGAAAGTTGAAAACTCTATAATTATAAAAGATTGCAATTCAACATCTTTTATCTTTTATCTTTTATCTTTTATCTTTTATCTTTTATCTTTTATCTTTTATCTTTTTAAACATCATAAGTAATCTCCACTAGCTCCGTAGTTGGAATCGAAGAGCAGGTCAGAATATACCCCTGTGCCACTTCGGATGCATCAAGTGCCAGACAGCGCTCCATTTTAACAGAACCTGAAGTCACTATAGCCATGCAGGTAGAGCAGGCCCCGCTCATGCAGGAAAAAGGAGGATCGGCATGTACTCTGATCAGTGCTTCCAAAACTGTTTCTTTTGGTTGAAGTACAGCTGTGTATTTCTTACCGCTGATTGTGGCAATCACAGTGGCTCCGCCTGTTGAGCTCCCACCCATGTCCACAGGAGAAGTAAAGGCTTCACGATGAATAAATTTTGTATCTACTGATTTGTTTTTCAGCGCAGATTCAACGGCATTCATAAGACCCTCTGGACCGCAAAGGAAAAATTCCTCGGCACGGCCGTCGCCTGTTCTGTGGTCATTGATAAATTTTGTTGCTTTTTGAGCATCAATACGGCCAGATTCTCCCTGCCAGCTGAAGGTCTTTTTGGCAAAAAGTCCCAAAACGCCGCCTTTTTTCTCACTTTTTGGCTCGTCGAGAATATGACGGACATGCAGCTGACCTTTGTAGCGCTGTTCCAAATCTGCCAATTCTTTTTCGAACATGATCGTGTTCTCACTTCTGTTCTGATAATAGAGGAAAACCCGACTTTTGGGTTCGCTTTCCACAACAGATTTTAAAATAGAGAACAAAGGCGTGATGCCGCTTCCACCGCCAAAAAGATAATAATCCTTCTTATTGTCGGCCTCAAGTCTGACCGTAAAAGAACCATGCGGTGGCATAACTTCTACCTTGTCACCTGCCTTAATTTTGGTATTGACATGGGTAGAAACCTTTCCATTTTTTACTTTTTTGACACCAATTTTAATATCCGAGTCAGTTTGAGGACTGGAGCAGAGCGAATAGGCACGGCGCTCTTCCTTACCATTGAGCTTGAATCGAAGGGTAAGGTATTGCCCGTGCAGGTATTCAAACTTTTCTTTTAAATTAGCAGGAATATCAAAAGTCAGAACGACTGCCTCTTCAGTGGCAGGTTCAACAGCTTTGACTGTCAGTTCGTAAAAATTGGTATCGCTCATTATGTTAGATTTTTCAGATTTTTAGACATAATATTTTTCAGACTGTTAGTCTTTTTAAATTAAAAAGTAAGACTAAGTAATCAAGCACAAATAATAATAGCTTTGAACCCGAAGGCTCCGCGAAGCGTATGAAGTCTTTTTCATTCTGACTTTGTTAGAAAGCCTCGCTCTCGTCATTTGTGACGAGACCACTTCAGCTGTGTTTTCTGCCTTGTCAGTATAAAAAATCCATTCATTGATAACATATCATTATTTATGCTCGATTACTTATTTAAAAAGGCCATGGCTTTTCATCTCAAAGAAACCATCGAAAGCCTCCTGAAGTGAAATATTGTATTCATCAAGGAAACGTTCATCGGCAACTGATCGAATAAACATTTTATCTGTCAAAGCCAACAGTCGGGGATTGATATTGTTCATTATTCCGGCTTCAATACCTTTTTTATAGAACTCTTCTGCAACAAAAAGTGCTCGATCCTGGAAATTACGCATTTTTTCCCAAAGCTCGGGGTACAACTGACGGGTATCTGCCAAAAACTGATTTGACATCTCAGCCAACATGATCGATGCTTGTTTAATAATATCGAAATAGCGTTTTGTAAAGGCTATTTTATCGTCAGTCAGGTCATTTTCAAGTGACTCGATTTCTTCGATACGTTTTTGAACTACATCATCCAAAATCTCTTCGCGGGAAGCATAGTATTTATAAAGCGTTGCTTTGCTAATCCCCAATTTTGATGCAATATCATCCATTGTAAAACGGGTAAGTCCATTTCTCAGATAGATTGGTGCAAGGTTTTTAATCCAGGAAGCTTTAAGTTCGGGATCGTCTAATCTTTCTTTATCAACAGGTTTCCGCCCCATGATTAAAATAGTATTTTTATGTTCAAAAAATAAATTGTCAGTTTTTTTGCAAAGATATATTAGTCTAGCCAAAAACTTAATAAAAGTTTAATGACAGTTGTCGAATATAAAAAACAAATGTTTATTGTATTTCAGTTTACTTCAAAAAACTATTCAGACATTTTAGGTTTATAATTTACGCACCTGTCGAAAAAAAACTGTTTGTATTTACCGCACAGCGAATCGGGAAAGCTAAGCTTGTAGTGTTTCGCTTTGAAAGCATTATCAATTTCTACAGTAAGTTGGTATACATTAATGGATTCCGGACCTTCTTCATAATAAATACTATCGAGACGATGTATAAGACTATCGGCATCGTGATAGTAGGGGTGTGCTTTATTTTTAGGCGTCGTAAAATTGTAGGGTCCGATCGGAGTCAGTAAAACAAAACCCAACAAACCCAATGCTGCTAAAGATAGACCTATAAGTCTGTGCGTTGTAAACATTCCCATCCCCAAACCCGCTAAAATCAACATAACCAATACTCCTGAAAGAATCTTACGCTGTAAAGGGGAAACCATTTCATCAGTATTAGCTCCGGACTGATTGTCTTTAAAAAAGAAGCCAAACACCGGAATCTGCTGAAGTGTTTCGATACCAACATCTTTTGTAATGAAGGTTTCTTCTGCTTTTTTATGCCTACAAACAATGACCAGCAAAGCAATAACCGGTATAAGCAGCATTCTGTTGACCATTTTCTTATTGACCTGAAACCAAATAATGAAAATCGGGATGATAATCCAAATGATTCTGATAGCAGAATTTAAAGTATAGGCTTCCTCCTGCCCCACTACATCCTTATTCTGAAAAGCACAGTTAAGCAGCCAGAGGTATGAAGAAGCCGTCAATCCGATCCATTTGCCCAAAAAACTTATATCAATCAAAGGGACATTATTCAAAAAGGCCAGAATATTAATAAAAATGAAAAGTATGACCGGTACAATTACAAAGTACATGACTGAACTGACTACTGCACGGGTGATATGTATTGCTCTGTCAACTCCTTTCTCCTCCATGAAATTATTCATCCTGGAAATGGAAAAGAGAATCAGCAATACCACAACAGCAATCATGAGCATGCTTTGCGGATTCTGAGCAAGATAAGTAAAGAAATCAACCCAGGTTTTTAGGATCAGCATTGCAAAGTTTAAATTATACTACAAAAAATTGAACTTAATGGTCATCTCAAAAATACAAAAAAACCAAGTAAATATATTTTATAATATGATTGAGCTTAATTAACAAATTACAAAAAACGCCGGATAGTTAAATTCTACCCGGCGTTGATGCATTTCATTATTTTAGAGGTGAACCATTCTTGGAAAATTCTGTGGATTCACCTCACTCATCAGCGCATAAATTTTCTCAAAAACATCTTCAGCAGAAGGTTTGATAAAATAATCAGCATCAGAGCCATAGGCTGGGCGAACATCTTCGGCATGTATGGTCAGCGGCTCGGAATCGAGATGATAATAAGCTTTTTGTTCTATCAGGATTTTATCGAGAATATAGGCACTTGCCGCGCCGCTTACATCCTCATCCAAAACAACCAAACGATTAGTTTTTTTGACTGATTCAACAATACTGTGATGGATGTCAAATGGCAACAATGACTGAACATCAATCAATTCTACAGAGATACCAGCCTCTTCAAGCTGTTTCAAGGCTTCCTGTGCAATGCGGACGCAGGAACCGTAGGTGACCAATGTAATGTCGGTACCGTTGTGCAATACTTCGGGAACTCCTACAGGTACTGTAAACTCACCTAAATTTTCAGGCATCTGTTCTTTTAAGCGATAGCCATTCAGACATTCAACCACCACACAGGGATCATCAGATTTAAGCATGGTATTGTAAAATCCGACAGCACGGGTCATATCGCGTGGTACCAATACACAGATACCGCGAAGGCTGCTCAATAAAAGTCCCATTTGTGAACCGGAGTGCCAAATCCCTTCGAGGCGGTGACCGCGGGTACGAATAATCGCCGGCGCCTGCTGTATGCTGTTTGAACGATAACGGACCGTTGCCAAATCATCTGAAAGTGCTGATGCTGCATAGATTAGGTAATCTAGATATTGGATTTCAGCCAGAGGGCGAAGTCCGCGCATCGACATACCAATTGCCTGTCCGATAATAGTCCATTCGCGAATTCCTACATCGAAAATACGCTCAACCCCATATTTGTCCTGCATGCCCATGAAACCCTGATTTACATCACCAATTTTACCGACATCTTCCCCAAAAGCAAAAAGCATTGGGTTTTTGCCAAAGTGATGATCGAAACAGGCATTTAAAATTTCAAAACCGCTTTTTACCGGAGAATCTTCGTTGTAAACCGGTTTGACCTCCGCTACATTGAGTGCTGCATATTTCGAATCGCTGTATAGTTTAGAAGTATAAATTTCTTTGAATTTTGCCAAAACTTCAGCAGTAAATTGGCCCAAAGCATCTTTTTCTGATGAATTCTCAAAACGCAGGGCATGCAATACCTGACGGCAGATTCTGACTACATCTTTATGGATCGGGTCTACAGCCTTTGCCAAGGCATCACGAAGTGTAGTGATTTTTTCTTTTTCAGAACTCACTGCAAGTACTGCTTCGATATGATGTAATGCTTTAGCAGCATTTTCTTTTATTGGAGTATTAAAACCGTTGAAGGCTGCCTTGATAGCTTCCCGAACTTCCTTATTTGTTTCTTCTTGGAGCTGATTCAGTTCTTCAGCTGTTGCAGCGCCCTGAGAAATAAGCCAAGACTTCATTTGCTCAATTCCATCCTGTGTTTTTTCCCACTCAAGACGTTCTGTACTTTTGTAACGTTCATGTGAACCTGAAGTAGAATGACCCTGAGGTTGAGTGCACTCCTGTACGTGAAACAGACATGGTGTATGGGTTATGCGTACATTTTCTATAGCTTTTTCAAAAACTTCACGCAAAGCGGCATAGTCCCAACCTTTAACAGTATAAATGTCGACACCTTTACCGTTTTCATCAGAATTGAAACCCTTCAATACCTCAGAAATACTGCCTTTGGTAGTTTGAAAATGACGAGGAACCGAGATTCCGTAACCATCATCCCAGACACAGACTGCAAGAGGAACCTGGAGAACACCTGCAGCATTAATAGTTTCCCAAAAAACACCTTCTGAAGTGGAGGCATCGCCTATTGTTACAAATGAAACCTCATTTCCGTTAACTGAAAAATTGTCAGCCTGACTGCCAATTATATCTTTACATTCGCGATATTTTTTCGAAGCCAATGCCAAACCCAACGCACGTGCCATCTGGCCGGCTGTTGGTGAAATATCTGAACTGACATTTTTCATTTCTGTATGATTCAACCACTCGCCTTCTTTGTTAACCAAAGGAGTTGCAAAGTGGGCATTCATCTGTCTTCCGCCTGAGAACGGTTCCTGTTCGTCATCAGCGTGCGCATATAACTGTGCATATAGCTGTTGCACAGTTGCAAGACCTGAAGCTAGCATAAAAGTCTGATCTCGATAGTATCCCGAACGGAAATCTCCGGTTTTAAAGACTCTTGCCATAGCAATTTGAGCAATTTCTTTCCCATCACCGAATATACCAAATTTTGCTTTACCCCTCAATACTTCTTTTCTTCCGCTCAAACTGGCTTCACGACTAAGACAGGCAATTCGAAAATCTTCGATTGCTTCCTCCAAAAACTTCTTTGTATGTTTTGATTTTGAACCTTTTACTTTAGTTTCACTCATGAGTGGCAATTAAATTTTGGCGTTTATTAATAGTTGCTCAGTGGCAAAAGTACAAAAAAAACTTTTGCTAAGTCTATATTGTATGATGCCTTTTCTCTAAAAACTTTTATTTTTTTAAATGTTTTCCGTCTTCATAATTTTTTTGGCACGGAGGTTGGTATTATATGATGAAAGCGATTTTAGCGAAAAAATATCAATTTAACTAAATCTTTAGTTTAAATTTCTTAAAATATAAGGAGATTTAACAAATATAAATCGTAATATTGTATAGCTAAAAATTTTATTCCTATA
>JBIKQC010000014.1:0-20425 GCA_044349855.1 Saprospira sp. | reverse complement strand
CGCTGCTTGCCTTTGAAATGGAGCAGTACTCTACCTGCAGGCAGTTAGGGCAGCGAGCAATAAATGCCAAACGAAAAATTATCAAAAAAGATGACTACAGTTTTGTCCCGCTTTTTTTAGTCCTAGGTAAAAGTTCCATAATTCAGAATGAATCCGCAGCGGCTTCTGCATATGCAGAAAAAGGTTTGGAACTTTGTGAAACCTTCAAAAAAACTAAATCGGCAGATGCTGCGGATTTTTATCAAATTTCTGCGGATGCAAAATGGCTTAGTGGTTCGCTCGAAGAGGCTGTAGATTTAATTCAAACCAAGCTAAAACCGCTCACACTTTCTCTTTACGGACAAAATAGCGCTGAATTGGCAGAGGTTCACCGCAGCTTAGGAATTTATAGTATTGATCTGAATGACTATAAAAAAGCCGAAGAAAATCTAAAAACTGCCGTTAAAATTTCAAAGTCCATAAATGGAAATAAAGGTGATGTTCTTGCGGAACTATATAAAAATCTCTCAGACTGTTCCAAAAGAAACAACCGCTATGCAGAGGCACAAAATTATATTTTTGCAGCACTTTCAGCTGTTTGTATCAGTTGCGGCAAAGAGCTCACAACCATAAAGGATATCATAAGCGTACTTGAAAAAGAAACAATATTGGACCCTGTTCAGTCACTTTACCTTATTTATGAATTACTGAACCTGCAATATGTTCAGCTGCAGTCTGATAAAGCCAAGCCTGCTTTTTCCGATATCGAAAAATTAATAAAAGCGACTGCGCAGTATCAGTTAAAAGTTCAGCAGAGCAGAATAACAACTTCCGAGGAGACTGCATTTAAAGATGCTCAGGCACAGGGCATACTTTGTATGCTGCCGCTTTTATCAGAAATGGCTAAGGTTGAAAAAAGTAATAAAAAACTAAAATTGGCCTACGAATTAATGCTGCAGCATAAGCAGCTGAAGTATCAGCTGGCCATGCTAACTTTGACAAATGTCGGATTTGGAAATATTCCCGACAGCCTGATTCATGCTTTTCAAAAACATCAGGAACATTTTCTCGCGGCAGAGCGGGAATGGGCATTAGCTAAACTTCGAAAAGATGAATCCGCAGCAGAAACTGCTAAAAGTAAAATGCTGCGTGCGAAAAGAGAAACTGCTGAATGGGAAAAAATGATGTCTGAAGCCTTTCCTAAATATTTTCAGTCAATAAGAAAACCAAAATTTTTAAACTTGGTGGAAATTCAGCAGAGTCTTGATGCTAAAACTGTTCTATTGGATTATTTTGTTCAGGGTGATCAAATTTGGCTTTTTCAAATCAGTTCCGGAGATGTCAAACTATTGGAGCTGGATATGGAAGGGGAAGAATTATTGGATATGATGGATGATCTCTATCGCTCTTTTACAGATCCTCTAATGCTGAAAAGGGCGCCAAAATCTGCAAAAACAGAGTATATAGAATTGGCTGATTTGTTTTACAAAATTTTGGTTTTGCCGGCGCTTTCTTCTTTGCCTAAAAAAGTTGATAAATTACTCATTGCACCTGATGGTCTGCTGTATTATCTGCCATTTGAAACCATGATTAGCACTGTACCAAAAGCTGATGCAAAATATACAGATTTCGATTTTCTGATTAAAAAATATGCTATAGCCTATACCTATTCAGGATTTCCGGTTAATAATACAGACAGAAAAAAAGTTAAAGGGAATAATCTGTTGGCATTATTTGCAGAATATGAGACAATTTTACATGATCATAAACAGCACAATCTTTCTTTCACAAACCTAAGCGGTTTAAAAGAAGAATCAGAAATTTTTCCGAAATCTTTGATCGTCTCCAAACTGACGGCTAAATCGGCTAAAAAATCAAATTTGCTGACAGCCATAAAAACAGCAAATATTATACACTTGTCTGCACAGCTTTTTCACAATGAACGTAATTACTTGAACCCTTCACTGGTGTTGAGTGATTTTGAGGAAAACGATCAGGATAATTTTTTGTTTGCGAATGAAATTGCAGATCTGCACACAGACGCTGAACTGATAGTTTTAAGTGCTGCCAATGCCGGCTTTGGCCGAATGCCGGATGCTGAGGCCATGCAATTGATGTCTGCCGCTTTTGAAATGGCAGGATCCCAATCCATGCTGCATTCTTTATGGACAGTGAATCATAAAGCAAGAATAACGATTCTGAAATCTTATTACAAATATTTAGCTGAAGGCATGAGAAAAGACAAAGCCCTTCAGGCAGCAAAGTTGGACTATCTGAAATCTGTTGAAAAAGACGAAGAGGCTCACCCCATGTTTTGGGCAGCTTTCGTTCAAAGCGGAGATTTGCTGCCGTTAGGAAAGTCTAAGTCAGGAACTTCTTATCTGATTTGGATAGTTTTAGGCTTTATTGCAATAGGTTCAGGGATAGGTTTTTATTTGTACAGAAAAAGTATATTTGCTACTTAAATTATTAAATACAAATACAATAGAATTATGAAAAAACAGGTTGTAGCTTTTTTGAAAGAGAATATTGGTCTCAACAGTCAGGTTGACGGTTTTGGCGGTTGGCTAAACGGGAAATTACTCTCCATTTCTGACGATGGAGAAATTGTTCTGGAATTTGAAGTGCGGAATGAAATGCTCAATCCAATGGGGACAATTCATGGTGGTGCCCTTTCTGCCATCTTGGATGAGGCTATGGGCATGCAGCTTTTTATTAAAAGTTCTGAAGATGATGTATATTTTGCGCTCAATATTTCCGTCGATTTTGTAAAAAATGCTAAATTTGGCGAAAAGCTACGTGTGGAAACTGAAGTGATCAGAATTGGGAAAAATACAGCAAATTTAAGATCGGTTGTATTAAATGCAAAATCCGAAACGGTAGCTCACGGCTCTTCCAATTTTTTAAAAGTTAATGGCTAAATCAATTTTTTATAATTTAATTTTCAAAAACTAAATATCATATGTCATGAATGCACAAAATCTTTACGAGATAATCGAAAAAGGCATAGCTAAATTGGGAATTGACCCAACTTCAACCAGGGGCGAAAAAACCGGACAATGGGATTTTATAAGAGGTTCTGCTTCAATAGCTATGGGACTTACCGTAACGGAACGTTTTCCAAACGGCTATTTTTATGTTACCTCGGTTTTGATGAACGAAAATGATGTTCCTGCTGCTAAAAAATTGGATTTCTATCGTAGTATTTTGGAAACTAATGCATCGTTGGTCAACATGCAGCTTTCTGTAAATGAGGGTTGGGTATTGCTCATTTCTAACCGCGATGCTTTGGGTCTTGATGATGTAGAAGTAGCAATTACGATCAATGAATTGAGCTTTTATGCCGATGAACTTGATGATCAGTTGAAAAATGCTTTTACAGCATAGTTGAATTTTAGTTTTAATTTTGTAAATAGCTGAATGTCTCACTTTATAGCAAATCATCTGATCGCGTTGATTTTCGGTATTCAGCAACGATATTTTTTGCTTCCTATTGTTTTTATACTTTGGGGGGCTTCTCTTTTTGGGCAGGTAGATAAAGTTTACGTCAGAAGCCTTAACTACGAAGGACTTAAGAAAACTAAGAGTACTGCTGTGAAGCAGAGTATGAATATACATGAAGGCGATTCAATCATTTTGGAACAGCTTATGCCTAAATTGGAAGAGAATCGACGCCTCATCATGAATTCCAGGCTTTTTTCTGATGCAGAATTAAAAGTGGTAAAATGGGACGGGAATGATGTAGATTTGATCCTTAAAGTTCACGAGGCCTGGTATGTTTATCCCATTCCAATTTTTGAATTGGCTGACAGAAATTTTAATGTCTGGTGGCGGGACTTCGATCATGATATTGATAGAGTGAACCTGGGATTGGCTGTCTATTGGCGAAATTTGGCAGGCTATAATGATCTGCTTCGTTTTATTACTCAGTTTGGATATACCCGAAAATTTGAGATCGATTATTCAATGCCGCCAATCGGTCTCACTAAACGCTGGGGCTTTGGTTTAAATGTCCTTTATTCGGACAATAAAGAAATTGCCTGCAATACAGTCGGCAATAAACTGCTGTTTTATAGAGATTTTGATATTAAAGAAAGGCAATTCAGCCGATTCAGAGCAGGATTGACATTCAAATACCGGCAGTCGGTATATGATCAGCATGTTTTTGGATTACAATATCTTAAAATGAACATCAGTGACTCTGTGTATAGCAGAAACCCTGATTTTTTTCTGGATAAGCGTCGATTACAGCGCGCTTTTAATTTCGATTATGAGTATCGTCGCGACAAGCGCGATATCATGGCTTATCCATTGAAAGGCTATTTTTTTTCATTCCAACTTAAAAAAAGGGGGCTTGGAATTTTTAAAGATATTAATCAGCTTTGGCTGACGAACAGAACTGCTATTTATCAGAAATTCGGAAAACGTTGGTCCTTAGGACTTTTAGGAGAGGGGCGATATTCTGTATTCCTGCATAAGGATCCTTATTATCAGCAGGAAGCATTAGGTTACCTCGACAGTTATGTCAGAGCCTATCAATATTATGTCATCAACGGTCAGGATTATTTATTTTTCAGATCAGACCTGAATTTTAAAATTCTGGATTATAAAATCCCCTTGGATGAATCATCCGAAAACACTTATTCAAAGTCTTTGCCTATTCATTTACATGCAAGACTGCATGCCGATTATGGTTATGTTTGGGACCGTTATTACAGTGCAGGTAACCCTTTAAGTAATAATCATCTGGTTGGAATGGGAGTTGGATTAGATATGGCATTGTATTACTACAATCTCGTTATACAAATGGAGTATTCAATAAACAAACTATGGGAAAAAGATGTATTTTTAAAGTTTAATTTCAATTTTTAATGTAATTACCTTTCCTTGATACACACTTTTAACATCTAATTCAGAAAGATAATGAAAATAGCCATTTTTAGCCGATTTTTAAAACCTGAACATGAAAAGCTCGTTCAAGAACTCTTTATTGAGTTAGGTAAGCGTAAACAAATAAAACTGAGTATTTTTCAGGATTATATCGAGTCTTTTGACGGTAGGGTCAGCATTGAAAATGAATATGATACTTACACCTGTTATGAAGATTTTAAACAAAAAGATGTTGATTTCTGTGTCACCTTGGGCGGCGATGGTACCATTCTGGAAGCAGTAACTATTATTCAGGACAGTGGAGTGCCAATATTAGGTTTTAATCTTGGTAGGCTTGGCTTTTTGGCTATGTTTGAAAAGACCAGAATTGCTGAAGCTGTAGCAGCTTTGGAACAGAATAATTTCATTCATGATCCCCGGACTTTACTTCAGCTCGATACTTCAGACGGAATTTTTGGCGATCTGAACTTTGCCCTCAATGACTTTACTATTTTGAAGAGAGATACTTCTTCTATGGTAATAATTCATACTTATGTAAATGGCGATTTTTTAAATTCCTATTGGGCCGATGGTATTATAGTGGCCACTCCTACGGGATCCACAGGCTACTCACTCAGCTGCGGGGGGCCGATTATTTTTCCGCGATCCGGAAATTTTATCATCACACCCGTTGCGCCGCATAACTTAAATGTACGACCAATAGTGCTTTCTGATGATGTGGTTATTTCATTTGAAATTGAAGGGCGCGCAGAAAATTTTCTTTGTACGCTGGATTCCCGTTATCATACCATAAAAGCATCCTGTCAATTGGCAGTCCGCCGCTGTCCTTTCAAAGTAAATCTTTTGAGACCCAGTGATCGAAACTTTCTCTATATGATTCGCGAGAAGCTGCATTGGGGAATAGATTCGAGGAATTAGGCTCGATTTTTGTTTTATAAAAGCAACAAAATACAGTAACATTCGTTAGTATTTTGTAATAATATTTTATAAAGCTCATCTTTAGAATTCCTTTTTCTAAAAAATAACCTATTGTCTAAAGCTCTACTTTTAACGTTTTAGTTTTTAATCATCACAGCTTTTTCTTCAAAAATGATGAAATGAGTCTTGTGGTTTTATTTGCTGTCCAATACAAAGGGCTTTACACAAAAACAATAATATCGTGAGTATCCTTAAAAAAATAGGCTTTGGTTTGGCAATTTGCTTGTCTGTAATCACAGGTTCACAGGCACAGGAAGGTTGGGAAGTTGGCGGTTATGCAGGACTTGCCAAATATACCGGAGATTTAAGTTCCCGTTTCAGTCTACGTCAGCCCGGTCCTGCACTTGGGTTTTTTGCCCGTCGAAATTTCGATGGCAGGCTCTGTTTTCGTATTGCAGGCAGTTTTGCGAATATCGGCGGCAGTGACAAAAACTCCATCGGAGCTTTTGAAAAAGCCAGAAATCTTAGTTTTCGTTCCAATGTTTTTGAATTATCAGCTGTTGTTGAGTTCAATTTTCAGGATTTTCACAACAATACCCGAGAAGAAAAACCTGTATCACCCTACCTATTGGCAGGTTTAGGCTTCTTTCATTTTAACCCGACCACAACTTATGATGGAGTTCGTTACAACCTGCAGGCACTCGGAACTGAAGGTCAGGCAAGGGGAGAAGAGTATAATCTGGTTACAGGTGCAGTTCTCCTTGGTGGCGGAATTAAAATTAATATGAATCCTTACATAAGTTGGAATATTGAAATGACCGGCCGAATGACTTTTACAGATTATTTGGATGATGTACGTGGTGTTTATGCAGATCCAAATGCTATCGCCGCTTATCATGGAGATGTTGCAGCTGCACTTTCAGACCGTTCCGTTGAATTGGGTGAGCGCATCGGTCGTCCAGGCAGACAACGCGGAGATTCAAAAGGAAAAGATGCTTATATGTTTTTTACAGTCGGGATTGCCTATCGCTTTATGCCGCTGGTTTGCCCCGCATATTAACATATTATCTCAAAATATAGAAGCCACCATTAAGGTGGCTTTATTGTTCCTAAAAAGAGTACTGACTCAAATTGTCGAAGATGCTAAAAACGGGGAATTAACTTAATATCGGTTGAACTGTTGGTGAAATAAAAGCCAAACAAAAGAGATAGTCAAATCTTAGCCCATCAGTTCTTCCAGTTCTTCCTTAGTCAAGCCTATTTCAACGGCAATTTTTTTCAGATAAAGCATCTCGGCCAATTGAGCAGACTCGTCTGTTTTTGCCAAAGCCAATAAATCTACAATCAGACCGGTCATAGCAGTTGGATTGTTTTTGAAAATGCTGAGGTCGTTTTTTATTTCTCCTTTTTCGTGCAGCTTTTTGGCTAAAACAAGTTGATCGTCAAGTTCCAAACTGGAATGTTGAATGATCTGTTCTATAAAGCTGATTTCTCTTTGATCATGCGCTAAATCCAAGCCCATTAAGTTGATGAGGGCTTTGATTTTAGCAGCTTCAAAATCGGCAGCTTTCAGTTCTTTTGGAGCTGAAATTTCTGTTTCTGTAGCTGTTTCCTTACTTTGTTCAATGTTTTTGCTGAAAATATTGGCCGCATGTTTGCCAATACGCATTGTGGTATATCGCGACCAAACTGCCATCGCCACCGACCCTGCAAGCGGCACCCATTTTACAATGGCTGACTGAATAATCTGCTCCGAAATTTCAAAACTGAGCAGAGAAACAATGTGTTCAAAAAATTTAACTGAAGTCTGTTTCAATAGCACTGTTCCGCCCTGTACGGTTAGCATTTCAATGCCTTTTGAACCGAAGTAAGTGACCAGAATTCCCGCCATCAGTTCCTTATTGATACTTTTTTCTTTGCCGTTTGCTGCACCGATATCATAAATCATCTGCAATTGATTCCGAACAACAAGGGCAATCTCGGGCAGGACAGTGGCCATACCTGCAACACCTGGAATAAGCGATAGTCCGCCGGAAATCGCAGCATTGGTATTGCTGTAATTTGATATGATTTTTTTGATTTCTTCGGGACCGGATTTCTCTTTTTTGTCATGTTCATGGAAAGCTTTGCGCTCCATAATAACAAGATCAAAAAGATCCATCAGCTTATCGCTGATCAGCTCCTGAAAGGAATTCAGCAGACTTTCTTTTTTAGGTGATTTATCGCTCATTCTCCTCCTCAATCTGCAAATACCTTTCAACGATATAATTATTGCGGTTAGGTGCTGCACGTGCTACCAATTCTGCCAAAAATCCAGTCAGAAAAAGTTGAGTGCCAATAATAATGGCAAGTATTCCAAAAAAGAAAATAGGTCTTTCCGTCATACCGTATTCTGTCAAAACAAATTTAGCAATTGTCAGGTAAACCAGTATAGCAAAACCGATAAAGAAGGAAAAAAGCCCCATTGATCCGAAAAAGTGCATGGGCTTTTTGCTGAATCTGCTGACAAACATAATGGACATCAGGTCCAAAGGCCCATTGATAAATCGGCTGAGACCGAATTTTGATTTGCCGTGTTTTCTTGGAAAATGCTGTACGACTTTTTCTCCGATTTTTTTAAAACCTGCAGCTTTAGCAATAACAGGAATATAACGATGCATTTCACCATAAACTTCAATGTTTTTGATGACATCATATTTGTAGGCTTTCAGCCCGCAATTCATGTCATGCAGTTTGATACCGCTCATCAGACGGGTAACGCCATTGTAGAGTTTGGTAGGGATCGTTTTTGTAATTGGGTCGTAACGTTTTTTCTTCCACCCAGATACGAGATCAAAACCGTCTTTCATTACCATTTTATACAGATCGGGAATCTCATCGGGTGAGTCCTGCAAGTCTGCATCCATTGTTATTACAACATCTCCTTTAACTAATCCGAAACCAACATTCAGAGCGGCTGATTTTCCGTAATTTCTACGGAATTTAATTCCTTTAACTGAAGGATTTTGTGCAGCCAGTGCCTGAATAATATTCCAGGAACCGTCAGTACTTCCATCATCGATCAGTAAAATTTCATAACGAAAATTATTTTCTGTCATTACCCTACGTATCCAGGCCTCCAATTCAGCCAATGATTCTTCTTCATTCAGCAATGGAATGACGATGGAAATGTCGTATGGATTTGAAGTAGATAGCATATCTTGGATATATATGGTAATTTTATTAGTATTAAAGTTATTGTTTTCTCGCCATAAAGGCAACACTGCCTGATATTGCCAACCCCCAAACCAAGCTGAAAATCAGATTGATAAGCGCAGCTCCATTGGCTGTAAAATGAAATTGAGATTTCTCAATATGCAAATTTAATCCTTTTTCAACTATAGCAGAATCAGAAGCAGTCAATTTGTAGGTTTCCACTTCATTTTTTTCTAACATTTTGTTCAATTGTGTATTGTACATTTGTTCTGACCTTTTGGCCCTGTAGTAACTTTTGTACTTTTCATTATAATCAGGTGCAACGACATAGTGAAAAACCAAGGCACTGAGTGACATATAAATACCTAGTATAAATGAACTGAGCATTCCGAGTCCGAATGATTTGCCAAAGCCCATCCCTTTGGTTTCAAATTTTAAC
The DNA here is from genome assembly GCA_044349855.1 of Saprospira sp. GTDB lineage: Bacteria > Bacteroidota > Bacteroidia > Chitinophagales > Saprospiraceae > Saprospira. Next base: position 11,004 of record JBIKQC010000014.1, on the reverse strand, counting down.
CGATAACCCAAAATACTCCAGATAACTGATATAATAAGTGCAATACGATAAACCCATTCTCCCCAACCTGTCAACGAAAGTCCGATCAGATGAAGGAAAACAATAGCAGCAAAATATCCTGCACCGCAAAGCGAACTGACATAAAATGCAGTTTTAAAAATCGATGCTGTTTTAGATGTTGACATGTCAGAAAATATAAATTTCAAATTGTAAACTGTTGAACCTAAAGATTATTAAATTAATAATCCGGTTTTTCGCGTTTCATAATTGCAGCTGTACCTAAAGCGAGCATAAAACCGACAATTAATTCCAACATGACACCAATATCAAAAATACGGGGTCCAAAATATCCTTTGCTGAAAGCGTCCAACTGTTGTTCAAATATTTCCTGTGTAATATCGGCATTGCGGTGCTCCATAAATATTTTCACTGCGGCCGCCCTGGCTTTTTCCAAAAGAGAGGGATCTGCATAATTGAAAAGTATGTAGATAAATACAAATTTGAGCAGATAGGCAATAATGAAAATTTTGAAAGCGGAACGTAATGCCTCGGCAAAAGCAATAAATGGTTCAGGAGCTAAACTGCGTTCTCTGGCTACTCCGATAAACATGGCAATCAGTATGAGCAGCCAGCTAAATTTCTCTAAGCCTGTCAGCATGTTATCCGGATTATTAAGGTACAAAACCGTCAATAATCCCATGCTGAGCAAACCTGATATCAGGCCGTAAATTGTACTTGTCTTCATATTATTAATTCAAAAACAGTAAGATTCAGATTTCGTCTATTATTGAAAAAAAACAAAATCTTACTCATTCAACATCTTCCAAAGTAAATCTTTCAATTCAACAATTCCTTTTTGGGCAACTGCCGAAATAAAAATATGCTTTACTTTTTTGGGAAGTTCCTTTTTTAATAAGCCTTTTAGTTCATCATCGATAAGGTCACTTTTTGTGATAGCCAAAAGTCGTGGTTTATCCAAGAGATCCGGATTGTACATTTCCAGCTCATTCACCAGAATTTCGTATTGTTTTTTAATGTCATCTGCATCAGAAGGTACCATAAAAAGCAGCACAGAATTCCGTTCAATATGTCTCAAAAAGCGGGTTCCTAATCCACGGCCCTCATGCGCACCCTCGATAATACCGGGGATATCAGCCATGACAAATGATTTTCCGTCACGGTAATTGACAATACCAAGATTTGGAATGAGTGTAGTAAAAGGATAATCGGCAATTTTTGGTTTGGCAGCACTGATTACAGAGAGTAGTGTGGATTTACCTGCATTTGGAAAGCCGACAAGTCCTACATCCGCCAGAACCTTAAGTTCCAAAATAACCCATCCTTCCTGAAACTCCCCATTTGGAGAAGTATAATGCGGTGTCTGATTTGTAGCCGTGCGATAATGCCAGTTTCCCCTTCCGCCATGACCGCCTTTCATCAAGATTTCACTCTGACCTTCCTCTGTGATTTCGAACATCACTTCCTCTGTTTCCGCATTTTTAACTACGGTACCCAAAGGTACTTCCAAAATAATATCTGCCCCATCTGCACCGGTCATGCGCAATCCTGCACCGCCAACGCCATCATTTCCGTGAACGTGTTTGGTGTACTTGAGGTGAATCAGTGTCCACATCTGTTTGTTTCCCCTTACTATAATATGTCCGCCACGTCCTCCGTCGCCCCCGTCAGGTCCGCCTAAAGCTGTCAGTTTGTCGCGGTGAAAGTGCATTGAACCTGTTCCGCCGGAACCTGAGCGGCAAAATATTTTTACGTAATCAATAAAATTTGGACTGTCTGCCATAATGTTTTTTTTGTAGAACCCGACTTTGCAGCCATGTTCTCAACTGTTTAAAATACCGACGCCCTCCGCAAAGGAGAGCGTATTCAGATAATTCTACTGTGTTGAAAAATTCAACCTGTAATTATTCATTCTTACTACTAATTAAACTTTAGTGCTGATTTATGATGCATAGTCTGAATAAGGAAATGTTTCAAAGTCCGTTTTGATCTCAGCACCGAGCCAGTCCGGATGTACAAGTATTTCATAAATAGCCATTTCCTCACCTTCTTCGGCATCTTCTACCGGATCGCGCAAAACAGAAGCCGACCAAACTATACCTCCGGTGTCATCAACAAATTTGTCGAAATCATATGCTTCGTCACTCGGCACCGATTTCAATTTAGTGCCTTTCATGCCTTCGAAATACTCAACAATAGGGCCTTTTAGCTCATAATCTCCGATTTCTTTCTTTGGAGCTGAAGCATCCATGAGCAGACGGGTAGCAAAAGGATAGATTTCACCGTATTTGCCGGTGTCATCTTTCGTAAGTAACTCATCTTCGCCATTGCCGAGCACCTGAACTTTCAGGCAAAGTGCATCGATAGGAGAGACCAACTTAGGTGCAGAAACCGCAAGGATATTGTGCAGAAACCAATAGGCTGCTGAGTTTTCCATAACATCTGGAGACAGGAATCTTGGCGATTTTTTCAACTGATCCCAATTGCCATCTGTTAATAGCGCCATAAAAAAATGCACTTCATCAGGCTCTGCTCTTTTGGCAAAGAGTTGAAGGTTTTGCATAAAATCTTCCAAATCCTCAGATTCAAATGCATCGGGCACATATTTTTCAACGAGATCATAGGCTGCAATTCCGGCATCTTCAAAAAGAAGACCCAATTCTGCATTAATGTTATCGTATTCTCTTTTTGGCGGAAAGCGAACCGCTTCTTTTGACAAAATTTTTACACGGTAGTACATGACAAAAATTTCGGGAGGGTTAATGATTTGATAAATTAAGTTTATGTTTGGCCTAACGCCACTAAATAGTTCAAGCCTTTACAAGATTTGCAAAGGCTTGGTCTTTTTGTATTAATGTAATATAAGACTTTTATACCAAAACAGCATCGATCTCAGCACAAAGATTTTCAAAAATTTCATCTATGCTGCCGACGCCCTTTACCACTTTGGTCTTGCCAAACTGTGCGTAGTATTCTGCTACAGGGGTAGTCTGACTTTTATATGTATTGATACGGTTTTGAATGATAACAGGATCTGTGTCGTCGCTGCGGCCAGAAGTAATACCTCTTTTAATGATTCGTTCAATAATTTCCTCATCATCAACAACAAGACTAAGCAAAATTGTAACGGATGTGCCCTTTGAAGTCAACATCTCATCCAATGCCTGTGCCTGCGGAATTGTACGCGGGAAACCATCGAAAATTACACCTTGGATTTCAGGATGCTCTTCCATTTTGGACTTCAGCATATTTACTGTTACGGAGTCCGGAACTAAGGCACCCTTATCCATAAAAGATTTAGCCTCAAGACCCAAAGCAGTGCCGTTGCCGATTTCTGCACGGAACAAGTCTCCGGTAGAGATGTGAAGTAAATTATATTTCTCGATCAGTTTAGCTGCCTGAGTACCTTTACCACTGCCCGGAGGGCCGAAAAGAATGAGATTAAGCATTTTACTCATTTGAAAATTTGAAGACATGAGAACCGAACGGATTGAGCTCCGCGCAGCGAAAAGAAGTTCTATGAAATGAATTTGAAGATTCAGCTTTGTTGAAATGAAAGTTCAAATCGCAAAATCAACATAGTCAGTAAATTATTTTTAAATTTCCCGTTTTGTATCCAAAAGGACACTAACAGCTTACAAATATATGACTTTTCATTGATAATTTGCAAAAAAATATTGTCATTGCTCTGTTTAGTTAATATTGCGTGTAATTTTTCTTATCTTTGCCGCAGAAAATTTATAATATCAAAAACAGAAATGCAAGAAGAAAATTATTCGGTTATCTTTGAAGATAATCACCTTATTGCCATAAATAAGCCTGCCGGTTGGTTGGTACAGGGTGATGAGACTGGAGATACGCCACTTTCGGAATACGTAAAGGAGTACATAAAAGTTCGTTATGAAAAACCCGGAGATGTTTTTCTGGGCACGGTTCACCGAATAGACCGCCCTGTAAGCGGTGTTGTTATTTTTGCGCGTACAAGCAAGGCCTTGGAACGCATGAACAAACTTTTTGAAGAGCGCAAGGTTCAAAAAACCTACCTGGCTATTGTTGAACGCCGTCCGGAAGAATTGGAAGGTACACTCCTGCATTATATTGCCAAAGATCAGGAAAAAAATGTAGTACACGTTGCTACTTCACAGAAGACCAAACATTATAAATTGGCTAAGTTGGAATATAAACTTTTGGCCGGACTTGGCGATCATTATCTTTTGGAAGTAAAACCGCACACCGGCAGACCGCATCAGATACGTGCACAGTTGGGAAAAATCGGCTGTCCGATTCGCGGTGATCTAAAATATGGTGCCAAAAGAACAAATGCCGATGGACGAATTCACCTGCATTCGGCTTCTTTGGAATTTATTCACCCGGTTCAGTTAACACCTGTTGTCATTAAAGCATCCTTGCCTAATGAACAATTGTGGAGACTTTTCAAACAGGCATTGAGTGATTTACCTTATTATAAAGAGTTGGTATAAAATTAGTTTAAAGATCAAAGTTAAAAGTTTAAAGACTATTTTCGCTGAAATTATTATTATCACAATTTGTATTGATATTAAGTGAAGAGATTCTACAAATCTGATTTGGTTTTCGGTATGAACACAAACTTTCGTCGCTTAGTTTAATCTTTTTAGAACTCTCTCGACTTTGGGATAAGATCATTTTGCTGCGCGGTCCTTATGTCCATCTTTTACCTTTCATCTTTCATCTTTTATCTTTCATCTTTCATCTTTCATCTTCTATTTTCATATTATGAATCAAGACCATGTCAGAAATATCACAGCACATGAGTTGGCAAGACTCAGAGCAGAAAAGGCCGATATTCAATTAATTGATGTAAGAGAAACTGATGAACTTGATATTTGTTCTATTGGAGGATATCATATTCCGATCGGTCAGATTGATATCAGACAACAGGAGATTTCCAGAGAAAAACCGGTCATTATTCATTGTAAAAGCGGCAGACGCGGTGAAATGGCTGTGCTGTTTCTGCAACAGAATCACGGTTTTATCAATCTTTATAATCTGGATGGAGGTATTGTCGGCTTTGCCGAAGTAGATTCCAGCCTGACAATCTATTAATCAGGCATTTGCCCTGCTATGTTACAGGAAACTGAAATTGTACTTTTACCCTCCGAAATTGTGGATGACAAACTCATTCGCGAACGCATCCTCAACAGGCTTAAACTGAAACCCGAAGAGGTATTAAATTCCCTTGTGTATAAACGTCGCAGCATTGATGCCCGCGGCAGGCAGCCGGTTTTTAAATTGCTTGTTCAGGCTTACATCAATGAACATCCAAAGTCAGAAACGCCAATTTCTGCCAAATATAAGGATGTCTCTAAGTCAAAACAGGTTATCATAGTCGGTGCAGGCCCCGCAGGTTATTTTGCTGCACTTGAACTTATTGAATCCGGACTGAAACCGATTATCCTGGAAAGAGGTAAAGATATTCGTAGCCGCCGTCGCGACCTAAAAGCCATTCAACAGGATGGTATTGTAAACCCACATTCCAACTATTGTTTTGGAGAGGGTGGTGCAGGAACCTATTCCGATGGGAAACTTTATACCCGTTCAAAAAAACGCGGCAGTATAGAAAAAACACTGCGGATATTGGTAGAACATGGTGCCCAAAAAAATATCATGGTCGATGCGCATCCGCATATCGGCTCCAATAAACTACCCGAAGTAGTTAAAGCTCTTAGGGAAACAATCCAAAATTACGGAGGAGAGGTTCATTTTGACGCCTTTGTTAATGATCTTATTATTGAAAAAACGGTGCAGGGCAGAAAAATTGCCGGAGTTATCGTTAATGGTGAAAAAGAATTCAGAGGAGAGTCAGTCATTTTGGCAACCGGTCATTCAGCCCGCGATATTTTTGAATTGCTGAATAAACACAACATAGAAATAGAGGCAAAACCCTTTGCCCTAGGCGTCCGAATAGAACATCCACAGCCGCTTATTGACGAAATTCAATACCATCAGCGTCCCCGCGACCTCAATTTGCCGGCATCCAGTTACAGCCTTGTCTGTCAGGTAGAAGGTCGGGGTGTTTTTTCATTTTGTATGTGTCCGGGCGGACTGATTGTCCCCTCAGCTACTTCCCCCGGTGAAATTGTGGTAAACGGCATGTCAATGTCGCGCCGCGATTCGCCTTTTGCGAATTCAGGACTTGTGGTCGCAGTAGATTTGGAAGATCTAAAACCCTATGCAAAGCATGGTGTTTTTGCTTCTTTGGAATTCCAAAAACAGGTGGAACAGACAATGTTTAATGCCGGTAATGGCGGTCAGGCTGCTCCTGCACAGCGAATTACCGACTTTGTAAAAGGTAAAATGTCAGCAACACTTCCAAAAACTTCCTACATTCCGGGAATTTTTTCGGCCGAAATGGATAAACTGCTGCCTAAGTCAATCGCAATGCGATTACAAAAGGGATTGCAGCAATTTGGCAAGCAGATGAAAGGCTATTTTACGCAGGAGGCACAGATTGTCGGCACTGAAAGCCGCACCAGTTCTCCCGTTCGCATTCCGCGCGATTCAGAAACACTGATGCACCCCGGAATTGAGGGACTGTTTCCCTGTGGAGAAGGAGCAGGCTATGCCGGAGGTATTGTATCTGCTGCAATGGACGGTATGAATGTAGCCGAAAAAGTAAGAGCGGTTATTTCTTAACAAATCCTTTTATACAAAGACTTTTTTAATTTTCACAGAATTGCGCATCTTAGCGTTATAAATATGAATTAAACTAACAGGCTGAAATTTTTACGCTATCGGAATGTCAAAAACATTAGATCAATACAACGAACAACTGCAAAAATGCAGAGAGATATACCTCAAGAAAACAAAAGATTACGGAACTGCCTGGCGCATTCTCCGTCCTTCTTCTCTGACCGATCAGCTTTATATTAAAGCCAAACGAATCAGAAGTATTGAGGAAAAAGGTGAACAAAAAATTGAAGAAGGTGTTGAAACTGAGTTCATCGGATTGGTGAATTACTGTATAATGGCACTTATTCAGTTGGATATGCCCTATGATGCCGAATTGGAATTGAGCGAGAGCACTGCGGAGGAACTTTATGAAAGATACGCCGCTAAGACCAAAGACCTTATGATGGCAAAAAATCATGATTATGGCGAAGCATGGCGGGATATGCGTGTCAGTTCTCTGACAGATTTGATTCTTATGAAACTTTTGCGTATTAAACAGATAGAAGACAATCAGGGTAAAACCTTAATTTCTGAAGGTTTAGATGCCGGTTATCAGGATATTGTCAATTATGCTTTGTTTGCACTAATCAAATTATCCGAATAGTGTTTTAATTTTAATAATTATAATTCAAAGAATAATAAATAGGGAATTCTCAAATCCTCAAATTTTCAAATTATAAAGTACTGCGTTCGGTTCTCAAATTTTAATCATTATTATTCAATAGTATAAATAGGGAATTCTCAAATCCTCAAATTTTCAAATCATAAGTACTGCGTTCGGTTATCAAATTTTAATCATTATTATTCAATAATATAAATAGGGAATTCTCAAATCCTCAAATTCTCAAATTCTCAAATTAACATGACAGTCTATACCCTTTTCCTCTACATCGGCATTATTGCCCTGGCGCTCACCCTCACTTTGGGTTTGGGACATGCAAAAATTAAGAAGTACGCCAAAATGCAACCTGTGCTTTGGTTTTTCCAATATTTTGTCGGTTCACTGCTTATCTTCTCCGGAATGGTGAAGGCCTTGGATCCGCTTGGAACTGCTTATAAAATGGCAGATTATTTTACCCTTCTTTTGCCAATTCTTTCATTTATAAAACCCTATGCACTTCCTTTCGCATTGGTCATGATTGTTTTGGAAATTGTATTGGGTATTAATTTGATTTTGGGGCATGGTAAGCGTTGGACTACATCGCTCAACCTCCTAATGATGCTGTTTTTTACGTTCCTAACAGGATATAACTACCTAACAGGCTATCTTCCGGAAGCTGTCGGTGTTTTCGATTTCGGAAAATGGCAGGCTTTCAAAGATACGAGTATCCGTGTGTCAGATTGCGGATGTTTCGGCGATTTTATGAAACTGCTGCCTGTTGAGACCTTCATGAAAGATATTATCCTTACGGCAATGTCTATTTTTATATTTGTTAAAACCAAAGATTTGAAATTTCTGATCAGCTCAGATGCCAAAATTGCTAAGATGACCTGGCGTGGAATTTTAACGACTGTATTTAGTATAGCTGTAACCGTATTCTGTTTTATGAATTTCTTTTTTGGATTGCCAATGGTTGACTTCCGACCTTTCCGCGAAGGAACAAATCTGGCTATTTCCCGTGCTGAATGTTCAGCAAATCCACCGGTAAAAAATAGTTATTTTATCTATAAAAACAAAGAAACCGGACAGGAGAAAGCGGTAAACTCTAATGAAATTACCAAAAAGGAATTCTCTTATCTGTGGACAGAAAAGGCTGCAGATGGCAAATTGATATGGGAGGCCCAAAAAGACAAAACCAGAGAAGAGCTCATCTCTAAAGGCTGTGATTCGAAAATCAGTGAAATGGATGCCTCCAAACAACAGGTATTCGCAAGCCATGGCTATGCACTTTGGGTAGTAGCAGATGAAATTGATCCGTCATACAAAGGACCCTGGAAAAAAATCAAAGAAATAACCGATGCTGCACGCAAAGATGGCGTTGAAGCTACTGCAATGTACCACCACATTCATGATGTAAACCGAAATGGCGATGAAAAAGATGACATGGAAATCTTCCGTCATGACATTTCATTGGCCTTCGATTTTATTCAGAGTGATGAAAAACTGGTAAAAACCATTATTCGTTCCAGTCCCGGACTAATTCTCCTTTACAATGGTACTGTTGTAAAAATGTGGCACCACAGACAACTGCCTTCATGGGATTATATCAAAATCAATTTTATGAAAAAACAGGAGGCTGACTTTGTTGCTTCCGTAAAAGTCAGTGAGTACAAACCTAATACTCTCACGCATACTTTTAAATGTGATGTTCAAAATGTTGAGAAAGGTCAATTGAGCAGCAAATCATTTTATTTTGTTGTGCTCGACGGTAACAAATCATTGTTGAATCAGTTAGTAGTCGATTCTACAGGTACCGGTGCCACAGAAGAAACCATTAAATTGAGCTTTGCCAAACGTCCGGATTTGGTTTCATCCAATGCTAAAGTTAGCTTAGTGCCTAATGGTTTTATGGATGCACAGCGCAATGCCTTTCAGATTTTGTCTATTACTAAATAAGATAAAAGATTAAAAAGCTGTTCATTGAAAGGATGGATTTTGCATTCAATTGAACGGTCTCACTTCTCAAATCTCACCTCTCAAATCTTAATAAATGTGGTTCGCCTCCTGGTTCGATTCTCCTTATTATCATATACTTTATCAGCATAGAGATGATGCCGAAGCTCAATTTTTTATTGATAATCTCCTGTCAGAAATAAAATTACCGGAGCATGCCCGGCTTTTGGATCTGGCCTGCGGTAAAGGGCGTCACTCCATCTATTTACACAGCAAAGGCTTTAATGTAGTAGGTGCCGATTTGTCGCCTGAGAGTATAGCTGCGGCCAATCTTTCAAAAACGGAAGGACTCGAATTTGTAGTGCATGACATGCGCGAAACCCTGAAAATGGGTGATTTTGATGCAGTGCTGAACTTATTTACAAGTTTTGGTTATTTTAATTCTGAAGAAGAACATCTTACTGTATTGAATGCAGCTAAATCCCTTATCATCAATAAAAAAGGAGTTTTGGTAATCGATTTCATGAATGCCCGAAAGGTCATTAACAATCTGCTGCTTTCAGAACAGAAAGAAGTGCAAGGCATAGTCTTCAATATCAGACGATTTGTAGAGAATGGCTATATTGTTAAAGAAATCAGTTTTACGGATAAAGGCGAAAGTTACCGTTTTCAGGAACGGGTAAGGGCTTTTTCTTTGGCTGATTTTCAAGATCTGTTAACTAAAGCCGGAATGCAGATAAAAAAATATTTTGGCAATTATGCTTTAGCGCCCTATACCGCTGATAATTCAGACCGACTCATCATCATAGCCCGTCCATGTTAGAATGGCTGATACAATACGATAGCGCATTATTTCAACTGATCAATTCAAGTTGGAATAATGCGCTTTTTGATTTTCTGATGCCGCTTTTTCGCAATAAAACATTCTGGATTCCACTTTACATCGTCATTGTTGCTGTATTAACCTATAAATACAAACTGAAAGTACTTCCCATCCTGCTGCTTTTTTTGCTGACTGTTCTCCTTGCAGATCAGTTCAGCAGTGAATTGATTAAAAAATCGGTACAACGGCTCAGGCCATGCAATGATTCGCTCATGCAGGAAAATCTGCGCTTGCTGATTGAATGCGGTAAGGGTTTCAGTTTTACTTCTTCACATGCCACAAATCACTTTGCTCTGGCATTTCTTTTCAATGCAGTTTTGGGACCGGTTTTATTGCCAAATAGAAAAAACGGTCGGATATTTTTTGCTGCGGCCTGCTTTCTTTGGGCATTTTTTATTGCCTATGCGCAGGTTTATGTAGGCTTACATTATCCTTTGGATGTAGCAGCAGGAGCCCTCTTGGGCATAGTTCTAGCAGCCTTAACTTATAAACTATATAAGTTACTGACAAACAATATATTAAAAAAATAAGTAGAATTATTCAGCTTAATTTTTTGCCAAAATTTGGTCATTTGTCTTTTTTTGTCTAATATAGAGGTCTAATTTTTAAGTTTATTTTTAACTTGTTGTTAATGTAGAATTTAGAATTGCAATTGTTTAAAATTTACGGCAATCTTATTTTCAACGACAAAGCCTTTTACATGGAACAACTTATTCTCACCTCACATAATTTTGCTCAGACCAAAAGACAGGCAAAGGGCAGTTTTTCTTTATTTTCCAAATTGGAGAAAATTGCCGATTATGACAATGTTTTTATTGAAACTGATATTCCCAAAATT
>JBIKQC010000339.1:0-5656 GCA_044349855.1 Saprospira sp. | reverse complement strand
TCAAGTGCCCGGCACAGTTACCGGACGTGCCCTAGTGAAAGTAACAAGAGGAGCGTTCAGTGATGAAAGTGATGCAAATTTCAGCATTATCAATCGCGCTACAAATTTAGAAGTAGTAGCTGTATGTACCACAGCAAATACCATTCGTTTGAAATGGGATGCTGTAAGCAGTGCAACAGGCTATGATGTTTTTAAATTGGGAACCATGTACATGGATTCTGTTGGCTCTACTTCAGGTGCAACTACATTTGATGTCCCAGTCCCCAATATCAATGATTCCTATTGGTTTGCAGTGAGAGCAAAAGGCCCAAATAACTGTATTGGTCTTAGAACAAATGCTGTTCAGTTTGTCGGCGGCAACGTATCTGTAGGGGCTTGTTTTATCGATTGCGGCAATGACAATGATGCCGGTATAGCAGAAATAATCTCACCAACAGTTAATCAGCAGAGCTGCAACGGCAATGATTTTGACGTATCTGTTCTTTTGACAAATATCAGTACTGCAGATCAGTTTAATTTTCCTGTTTATTATCGCATTAATGGAGGTTCTGTAGTTATGCAGATTTATAATGATACGCTCGCAGGTGGAGCTCAGGATAGTTTTACATTTACTCAGCAACTTATATTACCTACTCCGGGAGTATATAATTTGCAGATTTGGACCGGATTAGCCACAGACGGTGCACTATGTAATGATACAATGAATCTCGCAATCAATTTCAGTAACCCTATAGGCAGTTTTCCTTATACAGAAAATTTCCAAAGCGGAACATTTCCACCTGTCAATGCTTATCTGATAAATCCTGACGGCGATATTACCTGGACAACCAAAAGTTGTACCGGCAGAAATGGAGCAGCCACAATATCGATGCGTATTGATAATTATACCTATAATGCCTCCGGCGAAGAGGATATTTTTGGATTGGTTAGTATGGACCTTACTAATGCGGTCGGCGCACAATTGACCTTTGATCTGGCACATGCACAATATTCTGCAACTTACACTGATGGTCTCAGGGTTGAATTGTCTACTGACTGTGGACAGACTTTTACACCTATTTACAATAAATCCGGAGCACAGCTTGGCACAACAGCTATTACCACATCAGTATTTACACCTTCTGCTGCAGCTCAATGGAGAAATGAGGTAGTTGATTTAAGCACTTATGTCGGTAATCATGTAGCATTTCGTTTCATTGGTGTTACAGATTATGGCAATGATGTTTTTATTGACAACATCAATATTCAGACCTTTAATAATCCGCCCACTGCTGCTTTTACTACTGTCAATACAACCGTCTGTGCGGGTACTCCGGTGACATTTACAGATTTGTCAACGGCTTCCCCTTCTTCCTGGTCATGGAATTTTGGTGATGGAACAGCAGTGTCTACACAGCAGAATCCCAGCCATACTTTTACCAATGGCGGTGTTTACACTATTCGTCTCATTGCAAATAATCCGGCAGGAAGTGATACGTCGGAGCAGACTGCATATTTAACTGTTTTGGAAGCAGATTTCTCCAGCAATGCTTCAACATCAGCCTTGGATGTTGATTTTACGGATTTATCTTTTGGTGCCAATAACTGGTCCTGGAATTTTGGCGATGGAGCAAGTTCAACTGTTCAGAATCCCAGCCACAGTTATACTGCACCAGGAACTTATACAGTAACACTGTTAATTAACAACAACTGTTCAAAAATCTATCAGATAACTGTTGGCTCTGTTGCAGTTTCCGAAATTGAAAGCAATGTTTTTGAAGCGGAATTATTGCCAAATCCGGCTATAGAACAGACGGTACTTACATTAAAAAATGCAATTTCTGAAGATATTATGGTTGATGTAATCGCCTTAGACGGTCGGGTTCTGCGCACATTGTATATGAATGCCGGTCAGACCGCTCTTCAAATTGACTGTTCACAATTAGTTCCTGCAGTTTATTTCCTGCGTTTAACAAGTGGAAAGCTCACTGAAAGCAGAAAATTTGTTGTAAAAAAATAATGTGATTCTGTCAGAAATGCAGCTAATCTTGAAAATAGGGGCTTAGGCCCCTTTTTTAATTTTATTAATAAGATGTTTTGATATTAGTCTTGATTTCCGTAGCTTTGCGCCGACAAAAAACAATAAACAATCTAAAACACAATACAATGGCTGCCAATAAAACTTTCACAATGATCAAACCGGACGCAGTACGCGACGGACATATCGGTGCTATCCTGAACCAAATCACTGAAAACGGTTTCAGAATCGTTGCTATGAAAATGACTCAACTTTCTAAAGCTTCTGCTGAGAAATTCTACGGAATTCACAAAGAAAGACCTTTCTTTGGCGAATTGGTTGAGTTTATGACTTCAGGTCCAATCGTTGCTGCAATTCTCGAGAAAGACAATGCAGTGGAAGACTTCCGCAAATTGATCGGTGCTACCAACCCTGCTCAGGCAGAAGCAGGTACTATCCGTGCCCGTTTTGCTAAAAGCATCGGCGAAAATGCTGTTCACGGTTCAGATTCTGACGAAAATGCAATCATCGAAGGCAATCAGCACTTCTGTGGTTTCGATCAGTTCTAAATTTGATTTGAATTTACTGAAAATAGGAATCCCCTGTCAAATAAAAATGACAGGGGATTTTTTTAATGTGCCAATATTTGAATTCTTGCTAAAAATGACAATTAAGGGTTAAAAAATAAACATATATTTACACATAGCCCTTGGTATTAAATTAAAAGAAAAACCTTCAAAATATGCTTTAAAAATAGGTAAGCTTTTTGATAAATATTATAAAAGATAAGAATGGAAGCAATAGAATTATTATGTTTTAAGTGTAAGCATTTTAGAACATTCGAAGGCGGTTGTAAAGCATTTGGCGATAATATCCCCGACGAAATAACATCAGGCGAAAACGATCATTCAGAACCGCTATCATTTAAGATAATAAAATTATTTTTGAGCCAATTGAAGACTAAATCAAGAAAATCCAAATATCAGCACTCATCAATAACATGTTCAAATTCGTCATTTAAGGGTTCGAATTCGTATACTAACAGTTCAAATCTTTTTATTAGATCATCCGGATTAAGATTATCAAAGTAAGCATCATTTTGTGCTTTTACGTCTGAAAGTTTCATCTTGCTAATTATTAAAAATTTTTTAATACAACAGCAAAACAAATAATTTCGTTTCATTTTCAAATCCTCAAATCCTCAAATCACTAAAGATTTTCACCGCCATTCTGCGGCATTTTCTCTACCGGATATTCCAATCTGACATGATAAATAGAGCGCAGTAATTTTTTAAATACAGCTCTGATTGTATCAAGTTCAGCGAAGGTCAGGTTACTGTCCTGCAGTTGACCGTGTGAAGTTTTAAACGTAAAAATATTATCTACAAGGTTGTCAATATCTCTTCCGGTCGGATTTTTAAGACTTTTTGATGCCGCTTCTGTAGAATCTGCCAACATGAGGATTACCTCTTCGCGATTTCTTGGTCTTGGGCCCGGATAAGTAAATTCAGCCTCATTGATCGGCTTGTCCGGATATTCATTTTTGTGCATACGGTAAAAATATTCCACTCGAGTGGTACCGTGGTGCGTTAAGATAAAATCGATGAGAATAGAGGGTAGGCCGTACTTTTTAGCCAGTTTTACCCCTTCGGATACATGCGAAATAATCATCTTGGCCGATTCCTGATAACTGAGTTCAAGATGCGGATTATTTTGATTCTGATTTTCAATAAAAAATTGAGGATTCAGCATTTTACCTATGTCATGATAGAGTGCTCCAACCTTCACCAGAAGGGAGTTTGCACCAATTTCGCTTGCAGCAGCTTCCGCAAGATTGGAAACCTGAAGTGAATGCTGCATTGTACCCGGAGCTTTAAAAGAAAGTTCCCGCAACAGCGGTTTATTCAAATCTGATAATTCGATCAGTGTAATTTCAGAAATCAGACCGAAGCCCTTTTCCAATAATGGTATAAACGGATAAGAAAGAAGTGTCAATAGGATATTGAGCCCCAGCCAACCCAAATTTCCAACCTGTAAACCCTGTTCAATCAAACGACCGTCATCAGCAATTACCGGATAGATGACCCCTTTGTGCATCAGTTCGGTACAGAGATAACTCAGCATATAGGCAAGACCGATATAAAAAACAGAAACAAAAAAATCGGTCATATAACGGATCTTCCGATTTGACATAACGGCT
Organism: Saprospira sp.; assembly: GCA_044349855.1. Taxonomy (GTDB): domain Bacteria; phylum Bacteroidota; class Bacteroidia; order Chitinophagales; family Saprospiraceae; genus Saprospira. Next base: position 1,460 of record JBIKQC010000339.1, on the reverse strand, counting down.
ACCATACCGGCAATGATCTGAATGATCATAAAATGATAATCGAGTGATAAAACCAGACTTACCAAAAGTATGAGCACCAAATGTGTAAATAATGCCAGTTGCGATGAAAAAAAGTTTTTGACAATAATCGGAACAATGCAAAAGGGTATAAAATAAAGACTTATCAGTGATAAGCTGTGAATACTGAAAGAGAGATAGGCAAATCCGCCGATGAGAGCAAAAATTAGAATAAAATGCTGCAGATTATCAAAAACCGATCTGGAGTATATGAACATATACATCCCGAAAATCAGCAATAATGCGATTGTCAGCGACAGATAGCCCATATAAATCAAAAAGCTGTTTTTGTGCTTGTTAATTTCCTGCTCGTATTTGTGTGCATAGGAAATTAGCTTGGAATAGGCAATTGAATCTACAATTTCGCCTCTTCTGATGATTAATTCGCCTGCTTTTATTTTATCTCTGACCGGGGACAGATTTTTTATTGCAAGATCTTTATTTTTTTTTGTCAGATCCGCATCAAATTTTATGTCGGGTACCTGAACAACTTCAGATAAAAGACTTAGAAGTATTTCTGTATTTGCTGTAACCGCCCTCACTTTGTCAATACTGTCAACTACTATTTGTGTGGCTTTTTTTACGTCAATAAAATCTTTAGCGGTAAATTCTCCAAGCTCCAATTGATTTTCGATGACCCTAAAAGCAATGGAATTATTTTTTCTTTCGTGTGCGGCTTCAATTTTTACAATATGTTTTTCATAAAGTTTGCTGATCAGGTTGAGACCAAATTTTGCAAAGCCTACAGAATCGATATAAATATTTGGAACAGAGTTGTCTTTTTTGTAATTCTTGGATCTGATCTGTTTTGAAAGATTTTCAAGAAAAAGTGATTTTTGTTTTTCTGCCAGACTTTTGTCAAGTCGGTAATAAGGAAGAAATTCTCTGGATAAGATTCTTCTTTCTTCTTCTAAATCTGATTCTGATTTCTGAATTGGAAAAGCAAATGGAGCCCTGAGGTCTTCATATTTCCAGGTGCTTCCCTGTTCAAATTGATAGTCAACCTGAATATTATTCGGAAAATATAGACTGATAAACAGCACGAACAATGCAAGCAGCATATACCTGAAAAAATGTGGTATGCTCCGCATGTAAACTGTAATTCGTTTTCTGTATAGACTCATTATTTTTTATTAATACTTGATTTACATTACAAAACTAAGCTTTTTACCGTCAATTCCTTACTTCTTTGGCCAGCTTTCTTTTTCGCGATGCTCAATGCTGATATTAACTGCTTCATTGCCATATTTTTTTGAAAGATAAGCGGTAATAGTCTCGGCTGCATAAACTGAACGGTGTTGACCGCCGGTACAGCCAAAATTGATTCCCAAATATTCAAATCCGCGTTGTAAATATTTGTCAATCGCCTGTTCCAGAATTTGTATAATCGGAGCCAGAAATAC
>JBIKQC010000337.1:0-5664 GCA_044349855.1 Saprospira sp. | reverse complement strand
GAAAGCATTTCTGAAATCATCTGCTTTTATAGTAAGTATATTCCAACGACAGCGGATAATTTTTCTCTTTTTATACGGATCATTATATATGCGAATCAAGTGTTAAAAAAGGTCTTTTTTTTACATCAATGGCTTAGAAATATTTGCCATAATAATTTGGCAATATGGTATTTATACAAACAATGCACAGTTTTAACAGGTCACCCCTACGGGGCTTAAAAATTTTGTTTACATCTTAATACTATGAACAGGTCGCTCCTCTGGAGCGAAAAATGGCTCCGTAGGAGTCAAATGTTCTTAGCTATAATTGAATAAGATGAAAAAAAGCCCCGTAGGGCTGACCTGTTGGATTGTTTAACAAGGTTTTGTGAATATATTAGTTTTATTAGTTATATAAAATCCAACCCTTGATTCGCATTATATAGTATATTCAACCCTACACCCATATGATAGAATTTAAATCCCTGAATTCATTTTCGGGAAATAATATTTCATTATACCAGCCATAATCAGCAGTTCCACAATCATTATATTCAGTACCCAGCTGAGCCAGGCCTCCAAAACATAGAAATTTGGATAGCAGAGCATGCTCCAAACCTCATCGGGGCATCGGATATGATATTGCATTTTGTACCAGGAAACCAAATAGGTGCCTGCCCGAAGGGTAATGGCAGAAAATGCCATGGCATAACTGCGCAGCATATACTCACCATGTTTTACCAAATCCTTTTTCAGAATACTGACATAAGCCATATAGGTAAAAAACCACCAGCCCAATGCCTGCAGCACAAATGCCCATTGTGCAGCCGCTCCTCCACTGCCATAAAAAGCCATGACCATTCCGGAAGGACCTGAGAGGAATAAAACTGTAAAAACATAGAATTTGCCGATGTTGCGGTGCCATTTGGGGTATTTAAACATCAGTGTTTTGGAAAACTGTGTCAATCCGGCGGCCAATACCAAAACCGAACTGCTGATATGAATATAAAAAGCAATCATATAATGCTTTTTGCCCAGCAGCCAATCGGGTTTCTGTGCCAGAAAATCAATATCGGTAGGAAATGGGGGAAGTAAATAGGGAAAGGCTATAGAGCCCATTGCATAGGCCGACAGCATGATAATGAGCAGGATGATAATTTTACCAAGGTTGAGGGACATTGGCTAAATTTTAAATGATAAATTATTAAATAGGAAGTCTGAAAAATAAAGATAAAACATTTTTAATTAAATCAGGAGGCTATGTTACAATGCAAAATCTTATTAACGGTAATTTGCATCTTTTTGTCTGATACTAAATTATTGTTTTTTTGTATCTTAGCCCTCTAATAGCCGAGAAAAAATCGGCTTTAGTCGAATTGACTTTATGTTATGGGTATTTTATACTATAATTGTATTGCTAAACCCCAAAAATCGATAATTTACAATTTTATGAAATTAAACAATTTAGGCTATCTCGCTCTTGGAACTCTACTTCTAATGGGCTGTAAAAATACCTCCAAAATCAGTACCTACGTTGTAGAAGACAGAGAATTGGACGTAGTTGAAGTGACTGCCCCAAAGACCACTTTTGAACGCCTGACCTACAATCCAAGCTATACCCGCAGAAATGACCTGCTGCACACCGCTCTTGATGTGCGTTTTGATTGGCAGAAACAACATCTGCTTGGGAAAGCCACTTTAAAACTCAAGCCAATTTTTTATGATACCGATTCACTGCGTCTGGACGCAAAAGGATTTGATATTCATAAAATTGTATTAAAAAATGGCACTACTGAAACGCCACTTAAATATGTTTATAACGACAGGAAAAATATTTTTATAAAACTCGACCGACCTTATAAACGCAGCGAGGAATATACAATTTATATTGAATATACTGCCAAGCCAAACGAGCTGCCACTGGGCGGTTCAGCTGCAATCACCGCAGATAAAGGTTTGTATTTTATCAATCCTTTAGGTGAAGAACCCGGCAAGCCTCAGCAAATCTGGACACAGGGTGAAACAGAATCGAGTTCCTGCTGGTTTCCGACTATCGACCGCCCTAATGAGCGCACAACTCAGGAAATTTATATCACAGTAGAAGATCGTTTTAAAACACTGTCTAATGGTTTGTTGAAATCAGCGACTAAAAACGCTGACGGAACCCGAACCGATTATTGGGTGATGGATCTGCCGCATGCGCCTTATCTTTTTATGATGACAGTTGGTGAATTTGCTGTTGTAAAAGATGATTGGAAAGGGATGTTATTGGAATACTATGTAGAACCGCAGTTTGAAAAAGATGCCAGAAATATTTTTCCTTTCACGGGCGAAATGCTCAGCTTTTTCTCCGAAAGGTTCGGCGTGAAATATCCATGGCAAAAATACGCTCAGGTAGTTGTTCGCGACTATGTTTCAGGAGCTATGGAAAATACAACTGCAGTAATCTTCGGCGATTTTATTCAGATGGACAGCCGTTCTCTTTTGGATAACAGTGATATGAACGAAGGTATTGTGGCGCATGAAATGATGCACCACTGGTTCGGGGACTTTGTTACCTGCGAAAGCTGGGCCAACCTGCCTTTGAATGAATCCTTTGCAAATTACAGCGAATATCTTTGGTTTGAACATAAATACAGCCGCGATCATGCCGATTATATTCGCATGAATGAAATTCGCGGATACCTCAATCAGGCCACAATCCAAAATGATGCTCAACCACTTATTCGCTACAGCTATGCTGATAAAGAGGATATGTTCGATGCGCACAGCTACAATAAAGGCGGTGCAGTTCTGCATATGCTGCGCAAATATTTGGGCGATGAAGCCTACTTTGAAGGACTCAGAGTATATCTGGAAAATAACAAATTTGGCGCAGCAGAGGTACATGATCTGCGACTCGCTTTTGAAAAAGTGAGCGGCGAAGACCTGAACTGGTTCTTCAACCAATGGTTTATGACCAAAGGACATCCTAAATTGGAAATTACCCGAAAATCCGATCCGGCCAACAAAAAGGTACTGGTTACTTTGGAACAGACTCAACTGCATTCAAAAAGTACTGTTTTTGTATTGCCCATGACTGTTGATATTTATACAGATGCAAGCAGCAAACCGACAAGACATCATATCCGCATGACGGAACAAAAGCAAACCTTTGAATTTCCCGTAAATGGAACAGTGCAATGGACTGCTGTAGATGCAGAACGTGTCATTCTTTGCGAAAGAAAAGAAGAACAGACGATACAGGAATTGACAGCACAGTATTCAAAATCAAAACGCTTTGAGGACCGTTATGATGCAATTCGCGAATTGCGTTACAAGCAAAATGGCAATCCTGAAGTACATGCTACATTTGAAGCTGCACTTTCTGACCCCTTCTGGGTCTTGCGCTCCAATGCCATTGATGATATTAAAATTGATACGGAAAAGGATGCAGGCATCATTCAAAAAATTGAAAATCTGGCTATAAATGATTCGCGTCCCGACGTTCGCGCTGCTGCGGTTGAACGATTGGGTGGATTCAGAGACAAAAAATATCTGATTACTTTCAAAACAATTTTTACCAACGAAAAGTCTTACAGAGTTTTAAACTCTACACTTCAGGCAATCGAAAAAATCGATTCTAAAACTGCTCGTGAAATTGCCCGTAAGATTGAAGCTGAAACAGAAAGTACAACGCTGCTGTTGGCGATAGCCGAACTTTACAGCAAGAGTGCCGATAAGAGTTTGTGTTCATTTTATGAGAACAATTGGAAAAAAATGACAGATTATAGCGGAATAACCTTTTTTGAGAATTTTACAGATTTTCTGCTTGAAATCAAAGATGAAAGTTTTGTAGGACAAAAGGTAGATTTCTTAAAAGAAGTGGGGCTTAATCAGAAAAATAATCCTTGGCACCGTTATGGAGCAGCAGCTTCACTAAAAACACTGAAGAGTAGATTTAGCGGCAAAGCATTGGAATCAAAAATTCAGACAGCATTTGATGAAGTGATCTCAAAAGAAAGCAATTCAACACTCAAGAATCTCTATAAGAACTGGAAATAACTGCGCAAAAAATTCCTCCGGGAATAACCTAAATAATATGATTTTAAATCGCAATGCCCGCTACGGCGGGCTTGTTTTTGCAATTTTACTGACGTTTTACTCATGCAGCGGCTCTCCTGAAAAGGAAAGCGCTGCATTGCCTTATCAGTATCCCCTAGATACTGTATGGAGGGGTATTCCAATGCAAAAAAAGCATAAGCTCTATTTAAAAAATTGTCTCCCTTCACCTGTTGATACAATTCTGCATTATGCAAAATCTGCAGTTGAATTTAATTATTACGCAGGCAGGTCCGAATCTGAGTTGCCAGGTCTTGTACTTCAGCTAAAAAAACAACAGGTTTTTAACTATAAGTTTCTGAAAGCCTTGGGTGTGCCTACAGACAAAGAGGCCAGGGAAAAACTTAAATTTCTTAACCTCACAGGACGTGGGCTTACGCATGTACCGACGGAATTGGGCAGTCTGAAAAATCTGAGCGACCTGCAATTAAGCGATAACACTATTCGAAGTTTGGGTGCTTCACTATTTTTTTGCAGAACTTTGAAGAAGATAGACCTCAGTTCAAATATAGTGGACCATATTCCACCCGAAATCAGTTATTTGAATAATCTCGAAGAACTTATTCTTCGAGATAACCGTTTGAATAGCCTACCAGGAAATTTTTCGCAGCTACGAAATCTCAAAGTATTGGATTTGAGCAATATGCACAGAAATCTTTCTCGAGGGTACAATAATTTCAGTTATATACCGCTCTCTGTCTGTAATTTACCCAATTTGGAAAAGCTTCTTTTGGAAAAACTGCCAATTAAATTAATTCCAGTGAACATTGTCTATCTGAAGAAATTGAAGGTGCTGAGCCTTAACGGCTGTTATGAACTGAATGTTTACAACGCAATTCGAATTCTGTCGCAAATAACTGAATTACAGGTACTCGACATTTCATTTACCGGAACAACAAAAGTTCCTAACGAAATATTACTGCTAAAAAATCTGAAGGTCTTGGTCTGGCAAGAGGAAGGAAACAGCAATCAGGAAGAGATTGCCCGTTTGAAAACATTAATGCCCAATACCAAAATATATTCAGGTAATGAATCCAGGCCATTTTTAAGAGGAAATTCTATTAATACAATACTCAATGGTTATTGATACTTCTGTATTGGAAGCAAAAATCAGTTTTGAAGAAGTGCTGGGCAAAAAACTTAGAGTTCAGTTTCTTAAACACCCTTTAGCAGGAGAAAAACCCATACTTGTCTTTTTACATGAGGGACTTGGCTGCATTGAACTTTGGAAAGGTTTTCCGCAAAAACTTGCCGCTGCACTGCAGATGAATGCTATTGTTTACGAAAGACAGGGTTATGGACAGTCGCAGCATTTGGATCTCCCAAGACCGACTGATTATTTGGAAAAAGAAGCATTGGATTGGCTTCCGGCCTTATTGGCTAAACTGAAAATTGAAAAACCGATTTTGGTGGGACACAGTGATGGCGGTAGTATAGCATTAGTCTACGCCGGCGCCTATCCATGCACTGCTGTCATCAGTGAAGCTGCACATATATTTGTGGAAGAGTTAACATTAGAGGGTATAGAAGCGGTTAAGAACCATCCGGAGTTGGATCTTATGAAACAAAAACTGAGCAAATATC
>JBIKQC010000338.1:0-5664 GCA_044349855.1 Saprospira sp. | reverse complement strand
CTCACCATACATGCGCATCTGTTCCATCTGCAAACCCTGCGGATCATCTTTGTATTTCTTTTTCAATTCATCCAAACGGGGACGAAGAATACTCATTTTTACACCTGATTTCAACATGGAGAACTGCAATGGGAACAACAGAACGCGTATGAGAAGAGTCAGTATAATAATAACAAGACCGTAACTTGGTATAAATCCACCCAGGAAGTTAAACAAAGGACGAATAACATAACGGCTGATAACACCAAAAATACTCCATCCGAATGGGATGATCTGTTCCAGGCCAACATTTAGATCAGCCAATATCGTATGTTGATTCGGCCCGATAAAAAACTCCATATCATAAACCAATGTTGATTGGTCTGCAATTGGGAAGTTTAGCTTTGTTACCAAATCCTTCATATGAGCTGATGATTCAGGCATCATCATCGTGCGTAAATCTGCAGAATTTGGCTTTACATTGCCCTTGACGATAAGACTTGAATTAAAAAACTGCTGTGCATAGGAAATCCATTGTACGCTTTTTGTTATATTTTCGGTCGCATCGCTTGCACAGGTACAATAGCTAGGGCTCGATTCTGTTTCTTTGAAGTGAATTGAGGTCATACGACGCTCGTATTCTGCATTTTTTTCCAATTTAGGCAGATGGGCATGCCACAAAAGAGAAATATTTTGTGCATCACCGGGAATAAGGTCTCGCAATCCTTCCAGTTTCAAATCATAATCAATCAGATAACCTTTATCAAGATTGTATTTTTGTTCGATAAAACCTTTCTTTTCATCAGAAAAAGCTCGGAATGTTATGGTTTTGCCTGTTACCGTTGGTTCAAAACAAAGATCCTGTGTATTTACTCCACCGCGTGCAGCACCTGTTATTGGAATAAAATAGCTGAATTTATCAGCCTTATGACTCATCAGGTGAACATCCACTTTATCATATTTATTTTTGGTGGAGTGGTCATAACCCAAATAACCTTTAATCTGTACATCTACGATGCGGCCGCCTTTATTACTGAAAGTAACAACAAGTTTATCGTTTTCAATTTTGAATGTTTTTTCCTCACATCCGGTGCTGGAAGAAAAACTGCCAAATGCTGCTGAACCTCCACCATTGTTTTTTACGTCCAATTCCAGCGATTTCAAGATGCTGTCTTTTTCAGTTTGGCTTTTGGTACTGTCTTTCGCAATTTTATCCTGCAATAATTTTAAACTGTCAGTATTTAGATTGCCATTAACCTCAGCTAATTTTGAAAGACTGTCGGAAAGAGCTATACTGTCCTGATATTTCTTTAGGTTGGCTTTGTATGCATCAATCTGTTTCTGACTTGGAGAATTCATCCAGGTGTAAAGAAGAAAAAGCACAAATAAAAGCGTAAAACCAATAATCGTTGAATTTTTACTGTTCATTATTACAGAGTTAAGAAGAAATTACAGAGTCGGCATAAAACCTGTCTGTCTATTATGATGTAAATTTTTAAAATCAATAAACTTTAGCGGTGCAAAGATAGCCAATTATAGCAGAACAAAATATCCTGACTATTTTTTTTTGGGATAAATAATAATTTGGTTTTATAAAAATCAGCTATCCAAACAAAATTGTTATAATATATAGTGTCATAAGAACTTTTTTGGATGGTTTAAGCTTATATTTGCGGACTCAATAAAGACGCGAGATTGGTCAATAATAGATTTATAAGAATTAGACATTATATATCAACATATTACGAATTAGATCTCAGTCTATTTCTTCATTTTACAAATCATAAGAGCCGTAACGACTATGAAACTTTCACAATTTAATTTTGAACTTCCAAAGGAACTTATCGCTCAGTATCCGACTGAAAATCGCGATGAATCACGCCTGATGATTGTAGACCGTAAAAAAGGTACAATCGAGCACAAAAACTTTAAAGAGATTATCTCTTATTTTGATGATGGCGACACCTTTATTGTAAACAACACCAAAGTTTTTCCGGCCCGTATGTATGGTCAGAAAGAAAAAACAGGTGCAAAAATCGAAGTTTTTCTACTTCGCGAACTAAATATTCAGCAGAGACTTTGGGATGTTTTGGTTGATCCCGCAAGAAAAATCCGCGTGGGCAATAAACTTTATTTCAATGACGAACAGGACAACGAAATTCTGGTAGCCGAAGTAGTAGACAATACAACTTCCCGTGGCCGTACCATCCGATTCCTTTTTGACGGAACTGATGAAGAATTCAGAAACAACCTGTCTATTTTGGGACATACTCCACTGCCAAAATACATCAAACGTGATACTGAAATCTTTGACAAAGAGCGCTATCAGACAGTTTATGCCAAAGAAGTAGGTGCTGTAGCCGCTCCTACTGCAGGTTTACACCTAAGTAAAGAACTAATTAAACGTATGCAAATCAAAGGAATTGAATTTGCTGAAGTTACGCTTCATGTTGGTTTGGGTACTTTTCGCAATATTGAAGTAGAAGACCTCTCAAAGCACAAAATGGATGCAGAATATTTCTACATTCCGGAGGAAGCCTGTGAACTTGTAAATGCTTCTATTGAAAAAAACTGCCGTCGTTGTGCTGTTGGAACAACCTCCATGCGGGCTTTGGAATCATCAGTTTCTGCCAATAACTTTTTGAAACCGGCAGAGGGTTGGACAAATAAATTTATTTATCCGCCTTATGATTTTTCTATTGCCAATGCCATGGTGACCAATTTTCACCTTCCGAAATCGAGTCTGATCATTATGATCTGCGCTTTTGGCGGTTTTGACCTCATCATGCAGGCATATGAAGAAGCAGTAAAGGAAAAATACCGCTTCTACAGCTATGGTGATGCTATGTTAATCATCTGATAAATTAAGAATCATATTTTTTAAATGGGTTGCCAACTAATATGGCAGCCCATTTTTTTCTTTAAAAGTTTAGAAATTCGCTGTTTCCATTTACCTCCGATTCTATATTTGCGTTTTCTGTCAAAACTAATGTTATGTTTAAATTATTGCAATTACTGATTATACTGCTTTCTGTAAATAGCTTATCCGCTCAAAACAAATACAGTATTGGCGGAACAATCAGCGATCAGTCTAATGGTGAAATCCTCATTGGAGCAACCGTTTCAGTAAAAGAAATGCCCGGAACCGGCAGCGGAACCAACGAATATGGATTTTTCTCGCTTACTCTGCCCGAAGGAAATTACACACTTTTAATCAATTATATTGGTTATCAGCAGTTGGAACAAAAAATTGAACTGAAAGCCAATCAGCAGTTAAATTTTAAACTAAGTGAAGCAGATTTGCTTTCTGAGACTGTTGAAGTAACTGCAGAAAGAAAAAATGAAAATATTGTCAGCTCCGATATTGGGGTTGACAAACTGGATGCCAAGGAAATTAGGAAAATCCCGGTACTTTTTGGTGAACAGGATATTCTCAAGACTTTACAGCTGCTTCCCGGAGTAAAATCTATGGGTGAAGGCAGCGGCGGATTATATGTAAGGGGGGGCGACAATTCACAAAACCTAATCTTATTGGACGAGGCAGTAGTTTACAATCCAAATCACCTCTTGGGATTTTTCTCCACTTTCAACAGCGATGCCGTAAAAGATATTGCTTTGTATAAAGGTACTGCTCCAGCTGAATACGGCGGACGTATTTCTTCTGTTCTCGATGTTAGAATGAATGATGGCAGTAATCAGAAATTTCATTTTGGGGGTGGTATCGGACTAATTTCTTCCAGACTTTTTGTGGAAGGTCCAATAGTGAAAGATAAAGGTTCTTTTTTGGTAAGTGCCAGAAGAACTTATGCCGATGTGTTCCTTAAATTTTCAAGAGACACTATTATAAATAACAATCAGCTTTATTTTTATGATCTAAATCTGAAGGCTAACTATAAAATCAATGACAAAAACCGGATTTTCCTTTCCGGCTATTTTGGCCGCGATGTTTTTAAATTTCAAAAACGATTCGGAATCGATTGGGGAAATATTACCGGTACAGTACGTTGGAATCATATTTGGAATCAGCGGCTTTTCAGCAATACTTCACTTATTTATTCCGATTATGACTATAAAGTAAGTCTTTTTCTTGATGAGTCCAATCAGTTCAGTCTTACCTCTGTTATCAAAAATGTGAATCTGAAACATGAATTTCAGTTTTTCCCTGCACCCAAACAAAGTTTTAAATTCGGATTGGCCAGTTTCTATCATCAGATCACTCCGGGACAGGTAGAAGTGACCGGACTCGATGGGTTTAATCCGCCACAATTGCAGGACCGCTACGCATGGGAAAATGCCATCTTTGCCAGTGGAAACTGGAAGCCCAATGCACGTTGGAATATAGATTACGGCATTAGAATCTCTTCATTCAGTGCCATCGGAAAAGGCGATTTTTATAGTTTTGATGAAGGCGGGATTGTGAATGATACCATCAGTTACAAAGCCGGGCAATTTGTAAAAACTTATGTCAATCCTGAACCGCGCTTCAATATGGCTTATATCATAAGCCCGCTGCATTCCATCAAGTTTTCCTATACCAGAAATACGCAAAATCTTCACCTGATCTCCAATTCTACTTCGAGCACTCCAACCGATATTTGGCTGGCCTCCAGTAAAAACTTAAAAGCCGAAATTGGCGATCAGATCAGTATGGGTTATTACCGAAATTTTTACAATGACATGTTTCAGCTAAGTGCTGAGGTCTATTACAAACATCTTCAAAATCAGATTGACCTGAAAAATGGTGCTGAAATTCGAGCAAATGAGCTGATTGAGGGCGAATTGCTAAAAGGAACCGGCAGAGCCTACGGTTTGGAACTGCTGCTGAAGAAAAAAATAGGCAAAGTAAGCGGCTGGTTGGGTTATACCCTATCGAGAACAGAACGGAACATAGATGGCATCAACAACGGAAACTGGTATCCGGCAAAACAGGATGCTACCCACGATGCTTCCTTAGTTGTTATTTATGATATCACAAAAAAATGGACTGTCTCAGGTATTTTTGTTTACAGAACAGGAAATGCTGTTACTTTTCCAAGCGGTAAATATGAAATCAACGGTCAGGTACAATATTATTATACGGAAAGAAACGGTCAGAGAATGCCTGCTTATCATAGAATGGATCTGGGTGCTACCTACAATTTCAAAAAAAGAAAAAGATGGGAAAGCAGTCTAAACTTCTCGGTTTATAATGCTTATGCTCGTAAAAATCCATATACCATAGACTTTCAGGAAGATCCGGAGAATCCGGACAAAATTCAGGCGGTCAAAACCTATCTGTTTACCTTTGTTCCTTCTATTACTTATAATTTCAAGTTTTAATCATCAACAACAAGCATATTAAAGATGAAATCTATAAATAATTACCTGATTCTTCTGTTTGCCGTACTTTTAGGAAGTTGTACAGAAGTGATTGAAATAGACATCAGCGACTCAGAACCGCAAATTGTCATTGAAGGTTCTGTCGGCAACAATGGCGACAGCAGTCATATTTACATTACAAAATCTGTAAATATCTATGAAACTTCTCAGTTTCCGATTGTTACTTCTGCATTGGTGATTTTGAGTGATGATTTGGGAAATAGAGATACAATTCCTGAAACATCACCGGGACTTTACAGCAGTACCAATTTTATTGGAGAAATCGGTCGCAGCTATTTCCTGCAGGTGGAAACAGAAGGAAAAGTA
>JBIKQC010000336.1:0-5690 GCA_044349855.1 Saprospira sp. | reverse complement strand
CTAAAACCAGAAGTTTTATCTCAGTGCTTTTGGAAAGAAATCTTACAATTCTTTGGATTCTTTTAAGTGCATTTGGCATGCTGTTTCTAATAATTTCTTTGCCATTTCTGCAACAGATATTCAGTTTTGAATTTCCGGGATATGCTCATTTCATAATTGCTTTCGCAGCCTCAACAATCATGCTGACGATTTTGGAAACAATTAAAATCTGGAGAAATTTAACAGTTTTTAAAGCGAAGATTTAGAACAATATTTTACATTCAGGTAACCATTCGTTAAGTTTAATCCTATTTGATACATTGGCTTTTAAAGCGGAATTCCGATTCAGGTCAAGCAATTTCAGTTCCTTGAGATTTTTAATCTGTTCAGATACTGATTTCAATCCGTTACTGCTCAAAATCAGTATTTTTACTTTGTTTCCTAATAGAAAAATGGAGGAAGGCACAGCCTGTAAAGCTAATCCGGCAAGATTAAGTTTTCCATTTGCATCAATTTGCTGTTCAAAAAATTGAACAGCCTCTTTGTCGCTTAGATATTTTGCCAAATAACCGGCAGCTGTTGAATATTTTCGATGCAGATAACGGGCAATTTTTAAACCGTCCAATGCTGTTTTATTCGACAGGTTTCTGATAGATCTCATGGTGTTGCTTTCATTATGTTTATAATGAAACAGATATTGCTCAGTTTTTAATTTGCCAATGAGCTCTGTTGAACCGTACTGACGCAAAAGCCTTTCGGCCTCCCGCAAAACATGTGGATCATTTGTGGTTTTAAAAATAATGAATAATTCGGTAATAAGTGCTTTGGGAAATCCGCCCTGTTTGAACATCGACAAGGCTACCATGATACTGTCATCCTGCCCGCTCAACATCATAATTGAAAGATTGTCCAGCTGATCCGTTGTCACTGAAGCAAGTTCAAGAATGTAGGGGTTTTCGGAAATTTCCCAAAAATCTATAATATTCTTTTCGTTCAGAATATATTTTCCGGGTTCGAAAGCAGCTTCAGCCTCAGCTCCGGGCGATTGTCCCAACAAAATATGTGTAGTATTTTTGTCTATTTTGGAGGTATATTTTATATTGTGATTTTTCATTTTCAGCCGCAGCTCATTTTTGTTGATCCCCAGTTTTCCCAAAACTGCAAGTTTGGCGTTGTTTTGCAGGGCAGTCTTTCCTTCCTCACTGAAAATTTCTCCAATATAATCGAGCGCTCTGAGTCTGATAGCCTCCATACTTTTAAGTTTTAGCGCAGTCAACAGAAATTCCTTATTGGCCTGCTCTCTGATTTTTTCCTTATTGTTTGCCGATAGGTTCAAAATGAAGGCCCTTGTCGGAAAGTCGATTCCTTCTGTTCTGAAAATCTGAATAAGCTTTTTCAGCAGCTTATTTTCATTGCTGCTGTTCAATGAAATAAAAGGCAGATCCAAATAGGCTTCATTATAATTTTTCTTCAGTTCGGCAGCATTTTTTTTGGGTAACCAAATTTCTGAAATTTGAGGAAGGATTTTGATCAGGGTTGCCGGAATTTTTTCAAATTTTGCAGTACTGATGTTTAAGCTTTTCAAACTATTCATTGATGAACATTCTTCTTCAATTTCTTCAATCGGATTTTTAGAAAGATTGAGTACTTTCAGCTGTTTCAGTTGAGACAGATAACCCGGTATTTTGCTGATTAAATTATAGGAGAGGTCCAAAGTTTCCAAATTTTCGGCATAAACTATGGTTTCCGGTATATTGCTCAAACGAATCTTTGTAAAACTAAGGTGTTTGAGTTTTGGGAGCTTAAAAATATCGACAGGTATAGCAAAAGAATTGCCTCCCCAACTGAGTTCAAAAAGTTCTAAATTAACAAAAGTGCTAATTTTTTTCACCAGATTTGCTAAATCCCATCCGTCAAATCTTATGGCTTTTACAGCCAAAGGTTCATTGCAATCAACAATTTCGCGGTAGCTTCTTAAAAACATATTTCTGAATTGATTTTATTGACATGAAATTCAAATATAAACAATTCGATGCAAAAATGCAAATGGAAAATTACAGCTTAAAGTAGGAAACAGGTATAAAAAAAGCAGCACTGAAATTTTCAGTACTGCCTGTTATATTATTGGTAGAAACAAGTTCTGCAGATGTTATTTGTTGCCCAAAACTAAAGCATTGGGCTCAGTTGCGTACTGATTACCTACAACCTAAAGTTCTTGAAAATTTATGGATCCTGGCCAAAGACGAGATCAACACAACTTGTATAGTCACTTGTGACAAAATCACCACATCAAAAAAACTATCTTCCCTTACTTCTCAATTTAATAATCGGAATAATCATTTCTTCCAAAGAAATACCACCATGTTGAAAAGTATTTTTATAATAATTGTTGAAGTGATTGTAGTTATTGGGATAAAGGAAAAATCTGTCGCCTTTTGCAAAGATGAAGGTAGAACTTACATTTGGACGGGGCAATTTTCCATCTTCAGGTTTACGCAATTCAAAAACATCTCTTTTTTCATAATTCAGATTTCTACCCACTTTGTAGCGAAGATTGGCTGTGGTTTCTCGGTCTCCCACCACTTTCGACGGTTCGTGAACCCTTATACTTCCATGATCAGTGCTTATGAATAGTTGAATATCCGGCTGTTCTGACAAAATTTTCAATGCCTCCCAGATAGGGGAGTGCTCGAACCAGGAAACTGTCAGAGAGCGGTAGGCTTTTTCATCGCCGGCCAGTTCTTTTAGAATTTCCATCTCGGTACGTGCATGAGAAAGCATGTCAATAAAATTATAGACAATACAGAGCAGGTTGTTATGCGAATAATTGAGAATATTATCCACCATAGCTTTACCATTGTCGGTGCTTGTCACTTTTATGTAATCGTACTTTATAGGTTTGCGGAAAACCCTTTTGATCTGATCGCCTAAAAAGTCTTTTTCATATAAATTTTTCCCACCCTTTTCATTGTCATTGAACCACAAATCGGGATAATTATGCTCAATGTCAGCAGGCATCATTCCGGCAAAAATAGCATTTCGGCTATATTGTGTAGTAGTAGGCAGAATAGAGTAAAAATATTCCTCCTCTTCTACCTTATAATAACGCGAAACAATAGGTTCGATCATTTTCCATTGATCGAAACGCAGATTGTCGAGCAGGACAAAAACTGTAAGCCTATCTTCTTTGACATCAGGAAAAACCATAGAACGCAACAAATCGTGTGACATAACCGGGGGATTATTTTTATTGTTTAGCCACTCGGTATAGTTTTTCGAAATAAATTTTGAAAACTCTGAATTGGCTGTCTCTTTCTGAGTAGCCAGAATATCCTGCATATTGGTAATTTTGGATTCATCCAACTGTAATTCCCAATGTATTATTTTTTTATAAATAGTTGCCCATTCCTGAGCATTCATACTGTTGTTGATTTCGTTCAGAATATGTCGAAACTCCTGTTGATATTTCACACCGGTCTCCTCCTGTACCAGTCGGTCACCATCTACCAACCTGCGTAAAGTGCTAAGAACCTGTAATGGATTGACAGGTTTGATAAGATAGTCACTGATTTTGGAGCCGATTGCCTGTTCCATCAGACCTTCTTCTTCATTTTTGGTAATCATAACCACCGGAATCAGAGGGGCAATCTGTTTAATTTTATCCAGCGTTTCAAGACCGGTAATCCCAGGCATACTTTCGTCCAAAAAGACGACATCTATTTTGCCCGGATTATTCTCTATTTCTTCTATAGCATCATGACCGTTACTGACTGTGATAACTATATATCCTTTGTTTTCCAAAAACATGATTTGTGGCTTCAGCATGGCAATTTCATCATCAGCCCACAGAATAGTGACTTTTTCCATTTTATTTATTTTAGATTAAGGATTGGCAATAATTGAATAACGTTACTATTTAATAAATCGGATGTTAAGTTACTGAAAAATTGCATATACCTTTAAGATTTACTTCAAAATGCACTATTTTCTTTTGATTCTAGCCAATAAGCACTTATATTTGGGCAAAATCAACCCAACTTTATGTTCGGACTTTATTCCCTGAGTATTTCAGTAAATGCAGTACAAAAAGGTAAGTTTTTGGCAGAGCTATTGAAAAAAGCCACGATGAATTTTTAGATGCCGCTGCCGAAGTCAATTTTACCGCCGTCCCATACAGCGATCAGTCTCGGGAAGAAAAACAAAAACGAAATTACAGTATTAAATTGAATGCCGAAAATCTGGAAATTATTGAAATAAAGTAGCCAGTATCCAGTAACCATTAACTAGTAAAAGTAACCAGTATTTAGTAGTGTAGCTGTACCAAGTACCCTCTACCAAGTACCAAACTACCATACAATAAACATGAAACCAATACAAATGGTGGATTTGCAAGCACAGTACCACCGCTATAAAAATGATATTGATGCCGCTATTCAGGAGGTATTGGAAACGTCAACCTATATCAATGGCCCTGCAGTGAAGCTCTTTCAGGAAAAAATGGAGACCTACCTGAAAGTAAAACATGTTATTCCCTGTGCCAATGGCACCGATGCGCTGCAAATTGCCCTTATGGCCTTGGGTTTGAAACCCGGCGATGAAGTGATTGTACCGGCTTTTACCTATGTAGCAACTGCAGAAGTTGCAGCTCTTTTGGGATTAAAAGTTGTCATGACCGATGTTGATCCCGAGACTTTTAACATCACTGCCAAACATATCGAAGCGGCACTCACGCCAAAAACAAAGGCAATAGTTCCTGTTCACCTATTCGGTCAGAGCTGCGATATGGAACCGATTATTGCGCTGGCAAAAAAGAATAATCTTTTTATTATTGAAGACAATGCACAGGCTATCGGTGCCGATTATACTTTCTCTGATGGCACTGTAGCAAAAACAGGAACGATGGGACATGTAGGCTGTACTTCCTTCTATCCTTCCAAAAATCTGGGTGCTTATGGCGATGGCGGTGCCATGTACTGCAATGACGATCAGATGGCTGCTGACCTGCGTATGATTGCCAATCACGGACAAAAACGCCGTTATTATCACGATATGGTGGGTGTCAATTCCCGCCTCGATTCTGTGCAGGCCGCACTTTTGGAGGTGAAACTCCGTCATTTGGATGAATTTTCAAAAGCCCGAGGAGCCGCAGCTGCTTACTATGACAAGGCTTTGTCTGGAATTGCCGGACTGAAAGTACCTGCCCGTCAGCACAATTCTACACATGTATTTCATCAGTACACCCTGCAGGTACCGGCCGATAAGCGCGATGAATTGCAGGAATATCTCAAGAACAAAGGCATTCCCAGCATGATCTATTATCCGCTGCCGCTCTATGAACAGGATGCCTTCAAGGACTGCTCGAGCAGAGCTACTGCTGAATTGCCCATTACCGAAATGCTTTGTAAATCGGTCATTTCATTGCCGATGCATTCTGAAATTGAGGAGGAGCAGCTTACTTATATTTGCGAGAGTATCCGCAGTTTTTTCAAATAGAGTTATTGAAATGTTTTAAGATGCCCCCGCTGAGGCTTTGTTACTATTGTGTTTGATATTTTCTAAAAAGATATCTGGGGAAAACAAAAAGCCCTCACTGCAAACCATGCAGCAAGGGCTTTTTAAATCATTTTTTTTATCGTATTAATATATAATCCGCACATTTGGCAGCCATCTTTTCAGCTGCTGTTTGTGGTACTCGTCGATAGGATTATCTT
>JBIKQC010000335.1:0-5692 GCA_044349855.1 Saprospira sp. | reverse complement strand
TTTATGACTGCCCGGATAATAAAACAGGGCACCCTGTTCTTCTTTTATATCTTCCAATGCTATCCAAATAGCAATAAGATAACCCTGAGGATAGGTGGTCATATGTACAATATCGGAATGTGCTTTCTGTTTGCTGCCTTCAATAAAATTAATGCTCTGAAAAAGTGTTGCCTCTTTTCCCATCAGGAAACTCAATATTTTGATAATCAGTGGGTCATTGCCTATGTTGCGTATCAGCTCTGACTGATGCATTGCAAACATAATTTTATTGCCGTATCTGAATTTTATGTCACCGTTTTTGAGTTTATCTTTTATTGTACGGTTTATTTCATCAGCCTGTTTGCTGAAAAATCCCTGTAGAATTGCATAACCTTCTTCCGACCAGTTAATCAGTGAATCCTGAATATTTTTGGGAAAACGCTGGAAATCATTATTGGCAGCAGCAATTTCCTTCAAAGACTTTTCATCAAGCCACGACTTTGGTTGTGCCGGAACTTTTGCGAAATCCTTACTAGAAATTGGTGCAATCACTGACTTTTTGAGCCCATATTTTTTATATAAAACCGCATTCTTTTTCAGTTTGTTATAGTTGAAAAGATTGCTTACTATATAGGTGATTTTGAATGAGCGGACAAAGTCGCTGACAAATTTTATGAGTGCCATAATTAGATTTTCTGTTCTATTTCACTTTCTGCAATCTCGTTAAGGTTTTTTTCTTTTTTGTTTAACAGATCCAAGTTAATCAAAATTGCCATACTAAAAAAGAAAAAGCTCCCTACTTTATCCGTTTCAATCATATCGTTCATTAAAAGAAAGGCATCGATAACGGTTAAAAGCAAGGCTAATCCCATGACAAGGCCCTTTCGTTTCAAGTTGTCTCCCGATTCATGATATACCCTTTCTGCTAAAATCAGGGTATAAAAGACCATCAAAACAAAGAAAATCAGCCCAATCCAACCCTGTTCCACCAAAACCATAAGGTAGTAGTTGTGAATACCTGATTTTTCGGGATTGTCGCTCACATAAGTTGAAAATCGGTTGAGTGTATAACCTTTATAAAAAAAGTAAAAATTGCCCGGACCAACTCCTGTAAAAGGATGTTCTGTAATCATTCTCATACCTGCTACCCAACGATAATAGCGTTCAGAGGTAGAAACATCTTCCAATTTATAGGTTGCAGCGACAATGTCCTGGAATCCTTCATGGGAAATTGTTCGTTCGCTTGGTGCAAAATCCATGAATTTATTGTTATAAATCATGTAGCCGAAAAAGAGCGGAATCACAATAGTCGCAGCAATCAACGCCCATTTTATCAATTTCATTCTGATTACGACATAAACTCCGGCAGCCAATACTAAGGCAACATAAGCAGCACGGGTATAAGCAGTCATCATACCAAAAAACAGTATAAAGGTACTCATGGCAAGTATCCACCATGGCATAGTCCAACGCTTATATCTGCCCCAGAAAAACCATAATAATGGAAGTATAAGTGCAAGAATTGCGGCATAATTTACATGATTCCTGAAGAAAGGACCTGTTGCCTTATTTATTTCCTTGAAGCCAAAATCCATTGTGGCATGGTGCAGCACTACTTTGGTAGTTGCCAGCGTCAGCGGTATCATGATCCACCACCACAGATTCCAAGCCAGTTTTTCATTGCGAATCAGGTGTCCTGTAAGAAAGAAAAAGGTGGCCAGATACCAAAATTTTGCCAGGGTAAATTTAATAGAAACGCCCTGATTGGAAGATAACAGTGCTGCAAAAACAGTCCATAAGAAATGTGCCAACAGTAAAATAGTCAGCGGATGTTTCCAGAAATTTCCATCGATAAGATCGGGCCTCGCGATTACCTGTAAGAGGTAAACAAGCATTAGACCTATGATCAGCGGTTCGCAGGGGAGGTCAGTTGATAGCCCGTTGCTAAAATAAACCTCAGTTGATAGTGGTATTGTTGCAAAAAGGAGAAAATAAATCGTTTTGTAATTGATCAGGGTCTGATAGGCCAGAATCAGTGCAAAAGGGATGCCGATGAGCAGTATTTCATCCATAACAAGTGCAGCCCAAACCGACAATGCGGTTAGTGCCCCCAAGACCCAAAAAAGCTTTTCTTTGAATTTGATATTACCTGTTAATTGTTCACTGTACAACATCATGAAGATATTTTAGCTGTAGTCTTATTTAGACAGAACAGATTTCCAGTCGATTCTTTTGTTCAAATCCAGTACCAGGGCTCCAATCAGACCAATTACCAAAGAGATAAACAAGGCAGCAATTGTAAGCAGTGAGCGAACAGGATAGGACTTGATTTTTGGCACCTGAACAGGCTCCAAAACTATTATAGAAGAGGTTTTTGAATCTGCCTGTGCTTTGAAACGGGCATATTCTTTCAAAATCTCACCAATATCTTCATTGATACTTTCTGTCTGACTGTCATAATACATAATGAGCTCACGGCCTTCATTATAGGCATTCACTGAAAGGGAACTGTTTACAGAGTCTGACTTGCTGTTGAGCATCTCCAATTTTTTATTGAGACCCTGTACCTTTGCCGATAGATTGGCAATTGAGTCTTGTCTGCTAATTTTGCGGTAAGCATCTAGTTTTGCAGTGTTTTCAGCCAATTGTGCTTCCGTTTCCACCAACAAGGTAGAGAGCAGTTCTCCCTGTGTTTTTACATCGAAAACACTGTATTTTCTTCTCAGCATAAAGAGCGAATCTCCGATAGCCTTTAATTCATTTCTTTTTGAAGTCAGTGCATTTTCATAAGTATTGAGCATCAGTTCTTTGTTTGAAGAGGTAGCCTGTTTGTACAGCTCGTCAATTTTGGCAATTGCAGCAATTAACATTTTTGCGGCCATCTGCGGATCTGTGTCCTGAATGCTGATTTCGATACCGCCGTGTTCATTCTTTTTCAGATTGTACAGTTTCAAAAAACGCTTTGAGACCTTTGATTCTCCCTTTGGTGTAGTGGCATTTATTTTGTAACGTTCGGCCAATTTAAATTCTTTGATCATGAATTCAACAAGCGGGGCCGAGCTGGCAAAAATGATGGCGCGGTCTACAGCGTCCTCATCACCGTACATACTGTTGTTTTTACCTTCACGGTTGAATAGATCTTTATCCTCATTGGCAGGAACAAAAGTACTGCTCGCCGTATAGTAGTTGGGCAGAAAAAGAGATACTGCTATAGTTCCAATAGTTACGACGGCTGAAAGCAAAATTATTTGCTTTCTCCAACGCCAAACTGAAGCAAAAACATCCAATAAGTTAAAGGATAGATCGGGAACGGGAAGTGATTGAGACTGCTTTTCTTGTGGTGGTGTAGTATCCATGTATAGAAGAAGGAAAGAAATTTCTGTTTTATTATAATAAAACCCTTATTAAAAAGTACTATTTCAAAGCTTTGTGATTTTGAAGAAGTATCAGATATGTTTAAATTTAATTTTTCGGATTGTTTCGGCAAAGGTAGTAATTTATTGACTTCTTGACTGTAAAATTGTAAAAAATCCCTTCAGTTCAACAGCGCCAATGCGCTCGGCCCAGGCCAATCCGGCAAATCCGCCAAGAATGATGCTGATGCGCCAGTCAATAAAGGGAGCCAAATAGCTGTTCATAAGGCCAAAAATCAGGAAAAGTCCCATGCAAAGCATTAACGTTCTGATGATTTCTGATGGCATATAAAAACTTCGGGCAGTTGACACCTGTCTGTAAACCAGTATAATTTCAGCTACTGCGACAAATGATTGAGTAACTACAGTAGACAGCGCAGCGCCCCAGGCACCAAAATTCGGTATTAAAAACGCATTGCCGATAATGTTCAAAATAAGCCCGACGGTAAAAACAAGATTCATTTGTTTCATGCTGCCATTAGCCGTAAGCAGAGTTCCGAAAATATAGATCATGCCTGATGAAATGCTGCTCCAAATGAGCAAAGAAAAGACTGAAGCAGTATATTCTGAGGCATCTTTCAGCATCCAATGAGATAGTTCGTCACCAAAAAATAAAACGCTGTAACTGAGTGAAGCGGTTAAGAAAAACATCCACTGATGTGCTGTTTTTAACAGATCACCAATTTCTTCCTTTTTTTGGATCATGCGTGCAAACATAGGCAAAAGAAGACTGGCAAAAAGATAACCTACCATATTGAAGGCATCGAGGAGTCGATAGCCGAAGGCATAAACCCCTGTTTGAATCTCGCCTTCAGTGCCGGGAAGCATGCGTTCCAGCATCACAGCATCCACTCGGGTATAGGCTGTCATAAGGAAAACTACCAATGCGTAGGGCCAGCTTTTTCTGAGTACTGCCAACATACGTGCGGGTTTCCATTTTAAGCGCAGCGGAATTTTTATTTTACTGAACAGAACAAGCCAAACACTAATAGCGGTTACAAGAAAGGAAACAGTCTGTGCATAAACAAACCATTGAATTGTAAATCCTTCCTTCCAAGGTCCCCAAAGCAAAAATGCCACAAAGCCGATGAGCAGTAGTTTATCCAAAGCGGAAATCAGACTGTCTGTCCTGTAAAACTGTAAGCCTGCCAGATTGGAACGCAGGTAAAATATAAAAGTAATAAGTATCTGATTGATGAGCATCAGCAGCAGCAGTTCGATACTTTCTGCTTTCCCATAACCCAAAATCAGGCCTGTTAGCAGAGAAACTGAGAAGAAAATGAGTGCTAAAATACCTTTCAGAATTAGAAAATCGGGCAAATATTTTGCCAGAAGTTTGGGATTTTGAGCGATGAAACGGCTATTGTACTGTTGGATTCCTAAATCACTGATAATCTGGAAAAGATAGGAAAAGTTGAACAATGCAAAATAAAGCCCATAATCCTCCATGCCCACTCGGTTTTGAACCTGCAGGTCGATGCCAAAGGCATAAAAAGGCTTTATCAGCAGGTTGATGCCTACCAATAAAACCAGGTTCAAAAGGAATTCTTTTTTCATAATATTGCTGCAAGCGCAGCATTTAGAATGCTATTTTACATGCCGAACAGACTGCCAAGATTTCCGAATCCGGGAGGCAGCATCTCGCTGATCATTTTTTGTGATTCACTCGCTTCAATTTCTGCTGCTTTGGCCATTGCGCGATTGATTGCCGTCAACAAAAGGTCTTCCAATTCTTCTACATCGCTGTATTTGAATTCCGGATTGATTTTGATGTCCAATATCTGTCTTGTGGCATTGGCAGTAATTTTCACGGCGCCATTGCCAGCTTCTGCTTCTACTTTCATTTCAGCAAGCTTTTTTTGCATTTCTGCCTGCTTTTCCTGCATGTTTCCGAACATAAACTTTATAATTTGAGAATTTGAGAATTTGAGAATTTGAGAATTTTGTGAGCTCTTTAATTTACCGGAGGCTAAAGCCACCGTCTCAATCAGGTACTTAAAACCTTAGGCTGAAGCCATCGGTTTTTATTAGTGAAAGCTTCAGGAGGACTAAACCAACCTCACTTGCTTCTTTCCTTCAAAACACTTGATTTCTTAAAAAACACAGGATAAACTTTGCACACTTTGCGTTCATTGCGATAAAATTATAGATCAGGCAATCACAATGCCGGAGACTAAAGCCATCCCCATGCTTGCTTCTTTCCTTCAAAACACTTGATTTCTTAAAAAACACAGGATAAACTTTGCGCTTTTTGCGTGAACTTTGCGTTCATTGCGGTTAAATTTAGATTTTAAGATTAG
>JBIKQC010000334.1:0-5722 GCA_044349855.1 Saprospira sp. | reverse complement strand
ATTAACATCATACCCAGCCTTTTTTGATTGCCATACTAATCATTTCAGAAGTGTTTCTGGCTTTTGTTTTATTAAGCAAATTCTTGCGGTGAGTGCTTACAGTGTACGGACTGATTCCAAATTCTTTTGCAATTTCTTTGGTTTCGTAACCATTAACTAATAATAAAAGAATTTCTTGTTCACGATTTGTTAAAAAAGTGGAAGGAATTGGAAATACCTTTTCAATTTCAACATCAATAAAAGAAGGTTCTCCATTTAGCCCAATAAATGAGAGTACAGGTTTTCCATCCATTTTAAGATGCGAAATATCTGTATGTACCCCAAAAGTTTTTAAAATACCTCCAACCTCACTGTGTTGCAAAACAATTACCTGTTGAAGTATTCTAATGAATTCGCCATTGCTTTTTTGAATCCGATAATCGTATCGGACTTTGTAATTTGGTATTTGAGTTAAGGAAAGCGTACTAAAAAATTCTACAATTTTATTTTCAATATTCAAAAACCAAGGTTGGTCTTCCGGATGGAATTTGCTGACAAGAAAAGTCATGTCTAATTCTTCATAATTATAGCCGAGAATGGATACAATCTCTTCACTGAATAAATCCAATTTTGCTTCTTTGACGTCAAAAATATAATAGTAATAATCACCAACTGAAAAAATGTTCAACAGTTTTTTTTGAACTTCTAAGTCAAACAAAACTGATGTAATTGTATCGCCGATGCTGGTCTTTTCCCAAATTTTTGTTGCTTTGTTAAAAGTAGTTGGCCTCATTTATCTAATAATTTAAGTTCTTAATAATTTTTGTAAACTTCAGCAAAACGAGTTCTGAGAATATACCAAATATTGGGTATTGCGTTAGAGTAGCTAAAGATATATATTTGCATGTACAAAAAGTATTTTTATATTTATTTATATGATTTTCAATGATAAAAATTGTTTTTTAATCTAAACATTTAATTTTTAAAGTTGCATTTATGACTTGAGTGCTGTATATAAAACCAAACATTTCTTTAATTAAAAAAACATCATGAAAAATTTAATCCTCAATTTTGTAATGGCTTTTTTGTCGATTACAACAATGATTTCGCTGCAATCCTGCGTTGATAAATGTAGAGATGTCACCTGTCAAAATGGCGGCACATGTTATGACGGGGAATGCGATTGCCCCACTGGATATTCCGGTACTAATTGCGAAATAGAACCTTGTACCTATGTGCAATGGACAGGTACTTTAAACTGCCAAAGCGGATATTACCCCGTTTCAAATACTACTTGTTGCCCAACCGGTTACCCTTATTTTTTTGGGACAAGTTGTTATGCTACTTGTCAGGGAGCTGATGGCGCAGCAAATGGCGCAACAGTTTATCGCTATAACGATGGTTCAGGCGGCGGAGGAGGCGGTGGAGGAGGCTCTTGTACCTTTGTTCAATGGACGGGTGCCATAAACTGCCAAAGCGGGTATTACCCAGTTTCAAATACAGCTTGCTGCCCAACCGGTAACCCCTATTTTTTTGGGACAAGTTGTTATACTACCTGTGAAGCTGCTACACAATCTGCTAACGGCGCTACGGTTTATCGTTATAATGATGGCACTGGAGGAGGCGGAGGCGGCGGAGGCGGAACTGCCGGATATAACTGTGTAAGTGGAAGTTGTCAATCAGTGAGTTCAGGAGCTCAATATTCAAGTCTTTCTGCATGTCAAAACCAATGTGGTAGTGGTGGACCCACAGAGATTGTGAATACATGTGTTTCTTCAGGTTCAGGTGGCAACTACAGTCAATATGTGTCGTTTACTGTGCCTGCCGGTGTAACATCTATGGAAGTCAGAACAAGTGAAATGACATCCCCTTGTACATACAATGCAGCTGATCTTTATGTTAGAAGAGGGAGCCAGCCAACCGTCTCTACAGCAGATTGTATAAGCGATAATGTCAACCGCCAACAGGATTTCTGCCAATTTACTAATCCACAGTCTGGCACATGGTGGGTAATGCTTTATAACTCAAATGGGGGGCACTTTGAATCAACCCTTGTTGTAACTATCACTCAATAGCTGCTCTACATAAAATATTAAATGCGTAATAACGTATCTTCTAATTTTATTGGGATTTTTAAAAATAAAAGCAAAATAGGTTTACTCCTTGTTCGAGCAGTATCGTCATTATTATTAGTAGCCTTACTATGCTCGTTTGTTTTTTTTACTTCATTATAAATTGAATTTTATGAAAAATTCGCTATTGATACCATTCCTATTCTTTTCTATAATTACAATGCCAAAAGCTTGGAGCCAAAACTGTGATCAATTTATAAGACTTGCAAATGGAAATCTTATTTCATCTGCAAACGGGGTTGCATGGATGCTTGATTTTGGTAAAATTGGTTTTGACAGCAACAATGATATTTACGTTACAGGTAAGGATAGTTACTTTCTTTCGAAATATGATTCCTTAGGCTCCCTTCTTTGGAACAAATCTAAAGCAAATAGCATTGCAGCTGATCTCGTGGTTACATCAAATAATATATTTGTAACGTCTAAAGAATTTTTACTTTCAAAATATGACATAAATGGAAATGAAATATTTCCTTCTGTTCAAGTTGCAAACGCTTCTCCAGCTCATATTGTATCAGATCAGCTATCCAATGTATATATTTGTGGGCAAATCTCTTCCGGAACTACAGTAACTTTTGGAGCTAATAACTTTTCTCCTCCTCCGGGAAGTGCCTACAGCTATTTCTTGGTTAAATACAATTCTTTAGGTCAGTTACAGTGGTCAAAACATATAGTAACCAACACCACCTATTTCCAACCTATTTCAATGGCCATTCATAACAACTCCTTATATGTTCATATTACTGGAAATAATTTGGTACAAGCAGGTACAGTATCAGTCACTTCTAATCCAACCGAAACTCGGGTGGTTTACAAAACTAGTACCAATGGAAACGACAGTTGGCTAAAACTAATGCCGGCAGGTGTACCAGGAAACATGAGCAACGATATCGAAATTAACGATCAAGGTCAAATTGTTTTCTCTGGTTCAGGTGGCCTTTTACTGTGTGATACTGCACTAACCACAGCAAATTATCAGACTTATAATTTTCCTATGGCATGGCCTCTTGATCAATCTCTTTCAATCCATAACGATGATTTTGCAATTCTATCTACTAACAACGCCCTTGGCTTTTATGGAGCAACGCATGTAATTATTACAGGTAAAATGTCAAACCCCTCTGCAGCAACACCTATCTACATAAATATCCCAACACAGGACCCGACACATCGTTACCTTGTGGAGTTGAGTCCCTCTGGTTCTCTTTACGGATTTTTTCATACAAATGGAGGGAATTCAGATAGTGCATTTGTAGATATGTCTTCTATAGCCACAAATACTTCAAATAATATTGTGATAGCAAAATTTAATCCTGCATTTCGGCTATTGCCAACATCTTATATGGATGAAATCATCGAATGCGGAAATCAGGTGATTTTAGGTGGTAGCAATGGAAATACGACTCCTTACCAGGTACCGATCTTACCCACCTTTTCTTGGACTCCAACTAATGGATTGTCAAACGCGACTGCTCAAAATCCTATATGCAATACCACAACTTCACAAAATTATACGGTTAATATAAATGGTTCATGTGTTAATACAGTTAACGTAACAGTTGATAATCCATCTAGTTTCTCGTATCAAACAAATGGGATGGTGGCTACTTTCAGTGTTACAAATTCGGATTGCTCATCGTTTCTCTGGGATTTTGGAAATGGAAATACTTCTTCCATTAATCCGAATCCAACTGTAACTTATGCCACTGCGGGGACATATGGAGTTTGTTTACAATGCAATGGACAACCTTCCTCTTGTGTACAGTGCATTAATATTACGGTTCCTTCAAATACGATCGGAACGACTGGGATTGAGAATATTCAAAAAGAATCAGGTATTACAATATATCCCAACCCTTCAATTGAGATTATCACAATTGAAACAGATAACATTAATCTTAATTCAAATTATGTTATTCTAAACTCGATTGGTCAACAAGTTCTGTCAGGGCAATTAACAAGCAAAAAACACACTATTGATATCAGTGGATTATCGGCAGGGGCTTATGTGCTTCAGATTGGCGATGTGGAAAAGCGTAGTTTTAAATTGACTAAGAATTAGGGATAACTCATAATTGCGTTTTTTGAAATGCGGTTGTGGGGTTATTTTTTGATAAAAATGAGTGGAGTCCAGCAACCACCAAAAAAACGGGGCAACACCGAAAATCCATACAATTGAGGAATTAAACAATTAAACATAAATAATTATGAAAAAACTATTAAAAAATTTAATCCTTGCATCAACGATAATGATTATTGTGAGTTCTTTATTCTTGGTTGCATGTAGAAAAGATGAAACACCGCCTGCAAGTTTTGCTGATTTTGAATTTTCGGGTATATTTAACGGTTCTCTTTATTCGATGGGTTCAAGTTCTCCTATTGAAGGATATGTTACAATAGATGCTTCAGGGGCAACCACTCTCGATCTTTTGTCTGGGAGAATGAAAGGTACTGCTTTGAAAACTAGTACCAATTATAATATTACTATAACTGAGGTTACAGGTATATTTCAAAATGTAACTAATATTACTGGCACAATAGAAATTGCTTCTAGAACCCTTTATCTAAGTGGAACTAATTCCGATGGTTCTCAAGTAACTGTAGGAGGCACAACACCAGAAGTGCTTACTACTGGTGGCTGGGAAAACTTATCTAAATCTGCTGTTTATTTTACACACAATGAAAGTTGTAAAGCATCAATTACAATCAATGGTGTTACTTTTAGCGGTTTAAATAATCATTATGAATCTGGCGGATTGTGTAG
Source organism: Saprospira sp. (assembly GCA_044349855.1). Lineage (GTDB taxonomy): Bacteria > Bacteroidota > Bacteroidia > Chitinophagales > Saprospiraceae > Saprospira. Next base: position 847 of record JBIKQC010000334.1, on the reverse strand, counting down.
TCCTACCTATGCTTTATCTAATACCATACGTTCTAATCATGATAATAAACAATCTAAAATTTTCTGTCACGATGTAACTCTCTTAGGGTTAAATGGACAACCTATTACTTTTACAGATTGTAATACAGTAGCTTATTATTTAAATAAAAGTACTGCCTATAACTATACAGTAAATTGGGAAAATGGCCAAACATCGTCTGGTACATTTACTTCTCCTAGTGGGGGAGGTCAATTGCCAATATGTATTTCAAATAACGGTCCAGAATGTAGTCGTTCCTTAGATGATAAATGGATTACTTCAAGTGGAACTGGTATTGTAATTTCGGGAACAACTGGGGCTTTCTACTCCTTTAGCAATAGTTGGCAAGATTTTTTTAATGCTGGAATTGTAAGCATGGGAAGTTTGAACCTTAAAAATATTTCGCAAGTAAATTCTATGGAATGGAATTGCCACGTTTTATACCAGAAACGCATAAATGGAACCCCAGATTCCGTTGATTGGGCTACAGATGGAACTATTGTAATGAGTTCTGACGGGAATACCATAACGGTTTCAGGCACACTTAGCACTGGTTTTGCTTCAGCTACATATACAAGGGTTTTGTGATGTGTCCAATTTCGATTGGGCAATTTGTTTTGCCTTTGGCCAACCATTCAACATGAGGTTCAAAAATAGAGAATACTTTTTCAGAATGAGGAATAACTTCTTCGTTTAATACTCTGCGCATTACCAAATCAATGTGTTTTAGCAGCATTTCCTGCGTTGATAAATGTAGAGATGTCACCTGTCAAAATGGCGGCACATGTTATGACGGGGAATGCGATTGCCCCACTGGATATTCCGGTA
>JBIKQC010000333.1:0-5723 GCA_044349855.1 Saprospira sp. | reverse complement strand
TTGTGAATAAAATCCTGGCCGATGAAGCGAACAATTTGCTTTGCAAACAGGTTATAATCTCCGGTGGTATTCAATCGTTTTTAGATGGTTATTACCTGATTAATAAAGTAAATACAAAGGCAATTTACGGTCAGGCTTCTGCTTTTCTGAAACATGCCAGAGGCAATTATGAAGAATTGTATCAATTTATTGATTTACAAATAAAAGGGTTTAGATTAGCGGAGGCTTATCTTAAGGTTAAGTAAAGTTGTTTGTTGTTAGTTGTTTGTTTGTGAAATGTTACTGGTTGACAATAATTGTTAATTAAAATTCAAATAAATGGCTACAATTTATCATTTTAAGGATTTAGAATGTTGGAAGTCCTGTAGAGAATTAAGTAAAATGATTTCTAACTTAATAAAAGAATTACCTGGGAATGAATATAATTTAATCGACAATATCCAAAGAGCAACACGATCTTCTACTCGAAATATTGCAGAAGGATTTGGCAGACACCATCATCAGGAGAATATACAGTTTTGCAGAATAAGCCGTGGTTCTCTTTTTGAAATTTGGGATGATCTAATTACTTGTTTGGAGGAGGGTTATATTACTAAAGAAACTTATGATGACTTTGAAAAACAATTGAATAAATCTATTGGGATATTGAATGGTTACCTTAATTATTTAATCAGCTTAAAGAAATAATTGAGATAGTTAACAAAGAAAACACTATTCAACTATTATCACAACGTTCAACAAACAACGTTCAACGTATAACATAAAACGATCATGAAAAATCCGAAAATCGTATCGGGGTTCTCCAAATTAACCAAAACCGGAAAAATTCGCTGGTTGGCTGAAAATTTCTTCAGAAATCCTGAAGAAGTCGCCCGCGAACTAAAAAGCTTCTGGTATGGTGACCCTCAGAAACAAAAGATTTTTGACGAATTCAGCGAAAACACCATCAGCAATTTTTACCTGCCTTATGGCGTTGTACCCAACGTTATGATCAATGGTGAAGTGTACTGTGTACCGATGGTGATTGAAGAAAGTTCTGTTGTTGCTGCGGCTTCAAGTGCTGCCAAATTTTGGCTCGACCGCGGCGGATTTAAAGCGGAAGTAATCTCAACAAAAAAAGTGGGTCAGGTACACTTCGAGTGGAACGGCTCAGTGAAAAAGTTGGAAAAACTGATGCCCGAATTACGCAAGATGATTCATGCCGATACTGCACATATCACCTGCAACATGAAAAAACGCGGCGGCGGAATTGTTGATATAGAACTGGTAGATCTGACACATTTGGAAGATAATTACTATCAGCTGAATATGAGCTTCGAAACCTGCGATTCTATGGGGGCAAATTTCATCAACTCCACCCTAGAAGAAGCAGCCCGCATCCTGCGCAATTTCCTGAGTTCACGTACCGAACTCAGCGCCAAAGAAAGAGAAGTGACCATCATTATGGCCATCCTGTCCAACTATACACCCGAGTGTCTCGTCAGAGCTTCTGTTGAGTGTCCTGTTTCCGATTTGGAAAGTTTCAATGACGGCGAAATGAGTGCCGAAACCTTTTCCTATAAATTTGAAAAGGCGCTAAAAATAGCCTCTATCGATACTTATAGAGCAACTACACACAACAAAGGCATTTTCAATGGCATCGATGCCGTTGTATTGGCTACAGGAAATGACTTCCGTGCTGTTGAGGCCTGCGGACATGCTTATGCGGCACGTTCCGGTCAATATCGCAGTCTCTCCTACGCTAAGGTGGAAGATGGCATTTTTAAATTTTGGTTGGATATTCCATTGGCTATCGGCACAGTAGGCGGGTTGACAAATCTGCATCCATTGGCAAGACGCTCATTGGAAATGTTGGGAACACCATCTGCTGAAGATCTGATGAAAATTATTGCCTGTACCGGTTTGGCTCAAAACTTTGCAGCTGTAAAATCACTCGTCACCACAGGTATACAGAAAGGACATATGAAAATGCACCTGATGAATATCCTGAATCACCTGGAAGCAACCGAAAAAGAAGTAAAAGAGGCAGTGGTTTATTTTGCCGACAAAATTGTGTCTTTTACGGCGGTCCGCGAATTTCTGAATCTGCTTCGCACAGCTCCAAACGGGATGCCTCTGCCTACGCCGATTCTGCTGTATAACAACAATAAAAAATAGAGTCAGATTTTGACTGAATATTAAAAAAGCCCCGATGAACAACTGTTCTTCGGGGTTTTTTGCAATAATAAGGCTCACTAAAATGTAAAATACGGCTCAAAAATGCTAAATTTTGAGCCGTATTTTGGTTTTTGTTGAGCCGAAAATAGGTTAAAAATAAGTCTTCACTGCAAATTCGTACTGACTTATAAAGATTTCTTTGAATTTTGAAATGTTATTCTGTTCATAAAACAAGAGCATGGCTTTTTTATATTCTATAGAATCAACAGTGCGGAATGACAGTGGACAATGATTTTCGCCCATTAGAATTGCATTGCTGACAATTCTTGCTGTTCTTTTATTGTTCTTACCCCCATTCATTGGACAGCAAATCGCATAATTTAAGGTGGAAAATAATGCGATTTTTAGCACCCGTAGATAAAGCTGTTATTGAATGTAGCGTAGCGGAGTTCAATGACAGCTTTATTGAGGGGTCAAAGCGGCTCTGCCGCTTTGTTAAATCATGTAATCAAAATATACTTCCGAAGGGGTTTTATTCCCGAGAGAACTGTGTCCACGCTGATAATTATAGTATTCAAAATACCTTGACAACTCCTTATACAGTTCCAAACCATTATCGAATGAGTACAAATATACACTTTCATATTTAACCGTTCGCCATAATCTTTCAACAAAAACATTGTCTATTGCTCTCCCTTTACCATTCATACTTATTCTAATGCTTTCTCGTTTAAGCCTTTCTGTAAATGCTAAACTTGTGAACTGGCTGCCTTGATCTGTATTAAAAATTGCAGGAAAACCCCATTTGAATGATGCTTCAAGAGCTTCAATACAAAAATTTACATCCATAATATTTGACAATTTCCAGCTCAACACAAATCTGCTATACCAATCCATTACTGCGATGAGGTACATAAATCCTCTCTCCATCGGGATATAAGTAATATCTGTTGCCCAAATCTCCTGGGGGCGTAATACATTTCTGCCTTTAAGCAGGTAGGGATATTTTTCATGTTCTACAGAGGCTTTACTGGTATTGGGTTTTGGAAGCACTGACTGTATATTCATCAGTTTCATAAGCCTGTATACCCTTTTCTCATTTACATTATACCCATTTTTTCGTAACTGAACCGTCATCTGAGGATAACCTAAAAATGGGCACTTCGTATAAAGTTTATCCATTATTTTCATCAGCATTAAATTTTCGGCTGATTCCCCTTTTGACTCATAATAATATGATGAGCGGGAAACTTCCAATAGCTCACATTGCCTTTTAATGCTGATATTTGAGTTACATTCAAGCAGTTTGAGTTTTGTTTCGGTACTACTGTCCAGATTTTTTTTTAAGCCAGTCCAATTCTACTTGTAACTGTCCTATTTTCTCATAAAGCTTAGCATTATCATCATGTTTTTCTTCTGTCTGCGGTCCTCTTTTTCTACCAAAAAGCTCAGTTGCGCCATCCTCAAGTTCTTTTTTCCAGAGACTGATTTGATTGGGGTGAATCTCATACTTTTGAGCCAATTCATTGAGCGTATTTAGTCCTTTTAGTGCTTCTAAGGCAACTTTGGCCTTGAATTGTGCGTTAAACTTACGTCTGCTTTTCATAATCGTTCATTTTGTTTTTAAGGTACGAAAAAATTATGTTTTCCACCTTAAACTACTGTCCGATTTTTGGGGGTAACTTCAGTTTTTGCTTTCTGAAAAACCAATGTTTGCAATTAATATTCTTGATGAAGTTGGAAAGTTAAGATTGCCAGATATAATTTTTATTAACAACAATGACAGAAGTTCTATTAGGCAATATGAATTCAAACTTGATGAAGATGCTCATAAAAGAGGTTGGGCTTTTTTTAACTTATTCATCAAAACGAAAGATCAGTTCTTCAAGCCTCAGACACCATATTATTATCTCCATAATGAATCATGGCAGGTCGTTCCAATAAGCTTTGAAGTGTTGATGGAAATGACAGATCAAGAAATTATGATCTTACACCATGACATTGTAACAAATCTTGGCGATTCCTATTAATCTAATTCTCTATGGGAATTAATTTCTAAAAATGGATGTTATGGATACAGATTTTCTACTTCCGAGAAATGTATTTTTAGGAAGTAGAGCCCAAAAACTCAAAAATCCATGCTTATGCTGACTGTTAAAAATTTGGATCTTCAGGCACAGGAATATGCTATGCAGAATGCAATAGATTTTTTATTGGACAACTATGTTCTGATTTTACAACAAATTGATGCGAGTGATTTGACGATAAAAAAATACTTGAGCGATGTAAAACTTTTTACAGATTTTCTGAAGACAGAAGGACTTTCTGTAGTCACCTACCGAAATTACAAGAAACATCTAAAAGCTTTGCAGAGCATCAGTACCAAAACCAAAAACGGAAAACTGATTTCTGCCAAAGTCTTGCTTAAAGAACTTTTTGCCAAAGGCTTTCTGAAGATTGACATTACGGCAAATGTCAAAGGCTTCAAAATTTCTCAGGAACATGTCAGAGATGGCTTGAATGCTGAAGAAGTCAAGCGTAGTAAAGAAGTTATAGACAATATTCAAAACCCTGAAAAGAGAACAAAGCTCCAAGCTATGTTTTATCTTTTGGCCTTTCAAGGCCTACGCCAATTTGAAATGGCTGCTTTAACAATTGAAGACTTGAAGCTTGCCGATGATTTTATTTTTGTTACGGGTAAAGGACGGGATGACAAAGAAAGAATTGACTTACACCCAAAGACAAAAGAAGCACTTAAGGGCTACTTGGAATCAAGCGGTAAAAAATCTGGGCACCTGTTTACTTCTGAATCTAATAACAGCAAAGCAAAAGCTGAAGCGATTTCAACAAGGGCACTCAGAATGATATTTAGCGACATTTTCAAAGCTGCTCACATTGAAAATCGATCTTTGCACGGTTTCAGGCATTTTTTTGTTACCACATTTCTGGAAGTGTTGAATGGAGATATGCTTACAACTCAAAAATTCAGTCGGCACAAATCGGTTCAGGCTGTTAAAATGTATGATGACAGAATGAAGAAGAAAGACTTGTTGCCGACATTTTATAAAGCTTTTAATGTGTAGGGCACTTTTATACAATTTGATGTTAAGTTTTTTTTTGAAAAAATAACACATTCTCTAAATTTTGATCCACTGAAAAAGCCTTTGCTCCATATGTTAATTTTATATACATAAAATTTGAAATTTAAGTGTAGATAGTATATCTTGTAGAGTATTAACCCCAATACTCCATGAATAGCACTTCGGAAAAACTCCTTACCCAGTTATTAAGTCTTCAAAAGAACCTCGACCAACTGGGCTGTATTGAAAAGAATGGGATTCTTTTCGAAGAATATCTAATGCTCAGAGCAAAGATCCTGAGTGTTTTTGGACTTCCAGACAGTAATGAATACGCTACAATCTTTTCTCCCAAAAAGGAGACGGTTGAAAAGTCTGTCCAGTCAATTATTGAAATGCTTCATTTAACTGCTCATGCTTATCTTTCTTCAACTCCTGAAACTGAGCAGGCAATTCTCGAAAAAGCCTTATTAAACAGTTCCAAAGCAG
>JBIKQC010000332.1:0-5729 GCA_044349855.1 Saprospira sp. | reverse complement strand
GCGTACCATCAAAAATCGTTTCGGTTCTACTGCAGAATTAGGAATTTATGAAATGCAAAGTAGTGGACTTAGAGAGGTATCAAACCCCTCTGAACTTTTGCTGTCTCAAAAGGAGGGTGACCTAAGCGGTTCAGCAATTGCTTCAACAATTGAAGGAATAAGGCCAATGCTCATCGAGACTCAGGCTTTGGTCAGTACAGCGGTTTACAGCTCTCCGCAAAGATCTGCAACCGGTTTTGACCTGAGAAGACTCAGTATGCTACTAGCTGTATTAGAGAAAAGATGCGGGTTTCAATTTGGGAGTAATGATGTGTTTCTGAATATTGCCGGTGGTATAAAAGTGAATGACCCTGCCATTGACCTTTCCGTTGTCAGCGCGCTCATTTCTTCATTGGAAGATATTGCTCTGCCAAATAATATATGCTTTGCAGGTGAAATTGGCCTTTCCGGAGAGATACGATCCATACAGCGTGTGGAACAACGTATTCAGGAAGCAAACAGATTGGGCTTTCAGCAAATTTTCATTTCCAGATATAATTTGAAAGGTTTAAATACCGACAAATTTGAAATTGAAGTAATTCCTGTCTCAAAAGTAGATGAGTTATATAGTCAGCTTTTTGCTTAACGCAGAACTTTCAATGGAATAATATCATAATGTAAAACCTTATTAATCTTCAGAAAAAACAGACCGTTGTCAAGTGTTCTTATGTCTGGCATATTAACCCTGAATGATAAATAACCATTTAGAATAAGATTTCCATTTAGATCAACTATCTCATAATATGCATTGTTCATATTTTGATAAAGATTTCACTTGGCAAAAGTCTATAGAACATGGATTTGGAAAGGCAATATCTGTAATTTTTAAGTTCATAGCCTATTTTTTCGATACATTCTGAGAACCCTATTTCTATTTCTATTTTTATTATTAGTAAGACAAAAAAGCAAATTTGCGTATTTGGATTTATTTAAAAAATTACAAATTATTTTAATATTTACATTTTTCGATACTACGTTTTTTTAATTTTTTCAGCTGTATTAGTTTAATTTTATTCAGAAGAATAACCTAATTGAAAATATTTATCAATGTACACGGTTTTTTATTAACTTTGCAAAATTGATAGACCAAAAAGAAAATAGTGTTTTAATAGAATATGAACGAAAGAAGACTTAATATATTAAAGGAAACAGCTCATCATCGTCAAGGAAATCTAACAGTTATAATTGAAAATATAGTGGATCCGCATAATGTGGGCGCAGTAATGAGAAGCTGTGATTCTGTAGGTATTCATGAAATGTTTTTATTGTTTACGGAAAACAGTATGGAGCAGGAAGATTTTACGATTGGCAAAAGAGCTTCTGCAGGAGCAAGAAAATGGGTGGATTTACATGTTTATACTGATGCAGAATCCTGTTTTGAACATGTTAAATCGAGATATTCTAAAGTTTTAAGCACACATTTTGATGAAGACTCTGTTTCACTCTATGATTTAGATCTTACTGAATCTGTTGCGCTAATGTTTGGCAATGAGAAGGTTGGACTTTCTAAGGAGGCACTTTCTTATTCTGATGGAAATTTTTTAATTCCAATGATGGGTATGACTCAAAGTCTCAATTTATCAGTTGCCTGCGCAGTTACTCTTTTTGAAGCGCAAAGACAGCGTCTGAAAAAAAATATGTACGCAGAATCAAATCCATGGCCTATAGCAAAGCGGGAAGCTTTACTTGAAAATTATCTGCAAAGAAAACATAAAGTATATGGCGATGGCAGAAATCATACTTACAGAATTGATTTGGAGACTTAATTTGAAATTGGATTAGTGTTTTTTTTGAATAATCTTATTCCTCGAAATTGACATCTATGTATTTAACCAAAAATGACCTTGAAAAAATGGAGTCGCGCTACAGGGCGACTTTGATTAACTCTCTTGCCGGTTATAAATCGGCTGTATTAATAGGCAGCCAATCTATGGAGGGAAAGACAAATCTTGCTATTTTTAATTCACTTATACATATTGGTGCAAATCCTCCACTTTATGGATTTCTCTGCCGTCCGGATACGGTAAAAAGAGATACTCTGAACAATATTCTGGAAACTGGTTTTTATACATTTAACTTTGTCAGCGTTGAACATTACCAAAAAGCGCATCAGACCTCTGCCAAATATGAATCAGATGTTTCAGAAATTGCTGCCGTTGGTTTTACAGAAGCTTTTAAAAATGAATTTCAAGCGCCATTTGTTTCAGAAGCTACTGTAAAAATAGGCCTTAAATTCAAGGAAAGGATCGATATAAAAATCAATGGGACCATAATGATTATAGGCAGTATCGAATTTTTGGAAATGGATGTTCATTTGCCTTCTACAGACGGGTTTGTTGACCCTTCAAAAGCCAATTTATTAGCATGTGTTGGACTTGATGCATATTACAAAGCTGAATTTATCGACAGACTTTCCTATGCTAAGACAGACAAATGGCCTGAAAGTCTAAAATAGTATATTATTAATTTCGACAAGCATATTCTTTATGAAAATTCTGATAGTCTCCGCTACTCACTTTGAAATTCTTCCGCTTTTAGAGGAGCTCACAAAAAAATATACAAAGGAAACTGAGCATTTGTATAAAAACGGGGAACATGAAATCAGAATTCTGATAACTGGTGTTGGTCTCATGCATACTGCTTTTTCCTTGGGATATGAATTCTCTGCCTATAGGCCTGATCTGGCTATCAATGCAGGTTTGGCCGGTTCCTTTGATAGAAATATTAATATTGGAACTGTCGTAAATATTACTGCTGAATTACAGGCCGATCTTGGCGTAGAAGAACGGGATGGCCGTTATACAGATATGTTTGAATTGGGTCTTATTGATCAGAATCAAAAACCATATATAAACGGTCGTTTGTATAATACAGATATTAATGGTTTCGATTTCTTGCCCGCAGTAAGAGGTATCTCAGTTAATAAAGTACACGGAACTTCCGGAAGTATTGAAAAAATAATTGAAAAATATCAGCCGGATGTAGAATCTATGGAAGGGGCGGCCTTTTTCTACTCCTGTCTTCAGGCTACTGTTCCATTTATGGAAATTAGGGCTATTTCAAATTATGTTGAACCCAGAAATAAAGAAAATTGGAGCATTCCTTTAGCAATTGATAACCTTAACAGTACTTTGATTGATTTAATTGATATTTTGGCAGCAACTGAATCTGTGTAAAAAAATTCTGATGTCTTATTTTAGTTACAGTTTTTTTTACAATCTATTCTGATATTATCCTTCAATGGAATTAAACCTTTTCAAAGCAGCGTTTTTCCTAAAAGAAGGATTTGTTTATTAAAGAAGCTTTGCTTCCAATTAGGAAATTGAGTCCCAATCCTGCAGACCATCTATTACTAAAATCCGTTTGAGTTTTGAAGTTGTTAAATTCTAATTTTGGTTTGATGGACAGACTAAGATCATCGCTGATGTCAAAATTCATGAGATGAGCGTCCACAAATGCATCAGCCACAGTCAGTAAATAAAATACTACAAGGCCCGCAACAGAATATTCATAAAATTTTTGATAATTATCCCTATAGAGCTTCATATCAGCCTGACTTTTATTTGGATCGTAGGTATTAACGGTAAGGGGGTCATCATCGACCATTGCGAGATATGATCTGCGATAACCCGTATATTTACTGCCATTGTAATAGGCCAGATAACCCAAACCGCCTATTCCACCGTACACTATCGGTAATTTCCAGTATTTTCTGTTATAAATCTGACCGGAACCGGGAATTACTAAGCCTAAAACGAGCGCTTTTTTGGGGGAATGATTTTTAGGAAATGATTTAGGATTAGATTTTGGTTTTTTCAGGATTGTACTGTCTTTTTTTACGATCAGTGAATCCCGCTGAGTACTCAAACTGTCCTGTTGAGCATTAATTTTTATTGGGAGACTAAATAAAATCAAAAAAAGACCAAATACAACAAAGTATTGACCGGAATTTCTATTTATATTTATTTCTACCTTCGACATTATAACTAGTTATTTTTCAATTGACTCCAAGATTCTGTTCAGATCTTCATTATCTTCAAAACTGATGACAATCTGACCTTTTCCTTTCTCGTCCACTTTAAGTTCTACTTTTGTGCTTAACATTGATTTTAGACTGTCGCGAACCCGCTGATAAGCAGCAGGTAATTTCTTAACAGTTGTTTTCGCTTTGTTTTTAACAGTAGTTTCCTGATTCTGGTATTGTGCAATGAGTTTTTCTGTATCAGCTACAGAAAGACTGCGTTTCAATACTTCTTTATAAACGGTCAATTGAATGACAATGTCAGCTATTTGGCCAATTTTTTCAAGATGCTGCAGTGAAATTGCACCTTTGGCAAGACCCTGCTGCAATTCAGGCATCGATTTGCCCAATATTTTTACATAATGTTCTACCTGACGGACAGATATGCCTTTTTCAATAATCTCCTTGCAAATCACATTGACCAAAGAAAGATCCTCAACATTGACCAATGCGCGCGCATGTCCCATAGAAATATTCTCTTCTTTTATCGCAGCCTGTACATTCGCAGGCAATTTTAACAAACGAAGATAATTGGAAACAGTACTGCGTTTTTTACCGACACGTTTTGCCAAGGTATCATGTGTGAGTTTGAGCTCATCCATAAGACGATCATAGGTTGTAGCAATCTCTATCGCGTTTAGATCCTGTCTCTGAATATTTTCTATCAGGGCCAATTCCAGCATGGCATCATCGTCGGCAATACGGATATAAGCCGGAACAGACTCCAATCCGGCCAATTTACTGGCACGAAGGCGACGTTCACCTGAAATAAGCTGAAATTTTTCACCGCCAAGGTGACGGACTGTGATTGGCTGAATCAGTCCGTGCAGTTTTATGGAATCGGAAAGTTCATTCAGCGCTTCCTCATCAAATTCTACACGGGGATTAAAAGGATTTGCTTCTATGTTTGCCAAAGGAATTTCATTGACAGTTGTCGAAAGCTGGCTTACCAATTCTTTCTTATCTTCCGTCTGAAGATTAGTGTTCATGGTAGATAAGAGGGCACCAATGCCTAATCCTTTGCTCTTTTTCATTTTATAAAAAGTTTATGTAAATTTGTGCTTTGAAGCAGTGTTTTCCGATGGCAAATATAGGCTTTTTATGATGAAATTTCACGCAGATTTTGGCAATGCAGCTTTTTTTATCGGTTTTTATTGATAAAATTTTCTTAAAAGCGCTCCAATTCGAGCAAATAAGACAAAAATACTTTAATATTGGAGTCTCTAATTTAAGTTTTCGACTCCTGCAATTTGACATAGCTACATATGGGCTTTATATATCCGTCGTTTTTATGGGCATTGTTGGCAATAGCCATTCCCATTATCATACATCTTTTTTACTTCCGCCGATTTAAAACGGTATATTTTACTAATGTACGTTTTTTGAAAGAAGTAAAGGAACAGACTGCAAACAGACAAAAAGTTCGCAATCTGCTGGTACTCATTTCCAGAATCCTGACCATCATTTTTTTGGTACTGGCCTTTGCTCAGCCTTATTTTGCAAAAAAAGGAGCCGGTTCACAGGAGGGCAGTAAAGACATCAGCATTTATTTTGATAATACTTTCTCTATGTCGGCAGAAAGTGAAGATGTCCGTCTGCTCGAAAAAGCAAGAAGTCGGGCAGAGGAAATCATGGCAGCTTATGGGCCAAATGATCGAATTCAGATTCT
>JBIKQC010000331.1:0-5791 GCA_044349855.1 Saprospira sp. | reverse complement strand
CCATTGTAATAGTACCATTGTTATAGTAATATACATTTGCACCTCTTTCGCCCTTAACGATAATGGCAAGATTCTGTACACAATATCCCGCAGGTGGATAACTGACAAGCTCACAATTTTATATTGAAGCTGATTTATAGCTTTTGAGCATTTCCTTAATTATAATTGACGGTGATCATATTGTTTAATGATTCAAATCATCTGCCGTACTGACCTGCGTCATAAATATTCAATACAGGCCCCTCTATCTTTACGTCAGTTCAATCAATTATTGGTGAGAATGGATACTACGCCTTTGCTCAAATTTTTGATTCTACCATTGACCTATATATTCCAAATCCAAAACCAAAACTAAAAAAACCTATCTATGAAAAGGGTATCTATCATTGAAGACAACATTATTACTGCAGAAATTCTTATGCAATTGGTCAACAATCAAAGCAATTATTTTTGTGAAAAATATTACACAAATCCGGCAGATTTCTTAGACAATGAAGAAAGTCCGGATATTATTTTGTTGGATATTATGATGCCTCAAATGAGCGGCATTGAAGCAATTGATAAAATATTATCGAAAACACCGAATACTTCCATTGTTATAAATTCTTCTAAAGATGATCTTGAGACAATTTTGGAAGCAATGAAAAAAGGTATTGCCGGTTACATTGACAAAAACAGTTTTACCGAAGACCTTAGCGAAGTATTTAAATCATTGGAAAATGGTGGGGGATTTATGACACCAAGTATTGCCAAAAAAATCTTTGCTTTTTTCGGCAATAAAAATAAAGTCTTAGATGCTTTGTCAGAAAGAGAGCATGAAATTGCAAAGACCATTCTAGATGGCTTAAGCTATAAACTGATTGCAGATGAACTATATATTTCCATTGATACCGTTAGGGCGCACATAAGAAATATTTATAAAAAATTAAACATTAACAGTAAATCCGAACTGTTTAAAATGTACAATTCAAATACTACAGTTCATTAAAACAAAAGTCACAAAAAAAAAAGGTAGCCTAAAATTTCAGGCTACCTTTTTTTATTTTAGTCATTTCACAATACTGAACCTTAAAAAGGTAAATTCTACTAATTATTGCAAACATGCATTTCCTCCTCCCGAATGCAGTTTCTTCCTGCCAGTCGCAGCTAGCGCACTGTACAAGGTTATAACAGATTGTTAGGTTGCTGAGCCCGGCAGCTGATCCGCTTGCGTTTACAGGTGAAGCAAGACCAGAATCGGATGTTTCACCATTGTAATAGTACCATTGTTATAGTAATATACATTTGCACCTCTTTCGCCCTTAACGATAATGGCAAGATTCTGTACACAATATCCCGCAGGTGGATTAGCCGACCAGCTCACATTTACACCATCGGTAGTTATTGTAAAAATACCAAAATTAGTGCTGAATGTCCCGTTGTTATAATCAACTCTGCCGCTGCTGAATTCATAACCGATCAGGCCAATATTATTTGCAGCTTCCTGGCAGATCACATTGCCGCCATTGTTTGACCTGCTTTAAGTTCTTGCTGCAGTTTTCACCAAAGTTTCCTCTTTGTTGCAGGATGTATAGTATTTGATGTATTTTATAATTTAACCAATGTAAATTGTGGTAAAAATAGGGCACAAAAGCTCCTACAAATGGCGTTCATCAAATTTAACAATCAAAAAAACGAACATCACATAAAAATGTTATATTTACACTTTAATTTTACTTTCTAAATCTTTTAACAGATATAATTTTGCGAATAGTCTATTATAAAGCTATAGAGTATTTTCCTAACAGTACACAGAAAATATTTTAATAATTTTGAACATCTGCCAAGATTTAAAACCAAGAAGTAATATTATTGATTTGATTAAATTTTTTGATTCAACTATTGATCTATATTAATTTTCAAAGCCAAAGCTAAAGACATCTCTATGAAAAGGGTATCAATAATTGAAGATAATATTATTACTGCAGAGATTCTGATGCAATTGGTCAATAATCAAAGCGATTATTTTTGTGAAAAATATTATACAAATCCGACAGATTTCTTAAAAAATGATGAAAAACCGGATATTGTTATATTGGATATTATGATGCCTCAAATGAGCGGCATTGAAGCAATTGATAAAATATTATCGAAAGTACCGCATACTTCCATTATTATAAATTCTTCAAAAGATGATATTGACACAATTTTGGAAGCACTGAAAAAAGGTATTGCGGGCTATATTGACAAAAACAGCTTAATTGATGACCTAAGCGATGTATTTAAATCATTGGAAAATGGCGGAGGATTTATGACACCAAGTATTGCCAGAAAAGTCTTTTCTTTTTTCAGCAGTAAAAATAATGTATTAGATGCTTTGTCAGAAAGAGAGCATGAAATTGCAAAGACCATATTAGATGGCTTAAGCTACAAACTGATTGCAGATAAACTTAAAATTTCTATAGATACCGTTAGGGCGCATATTAAAAATATATATAAAAAATTGAATATAAACAGTAAATCAGAACTGTTTAAAATGTTTAGTTCAAATCCCGGTACTCACAAAAACAATAGTCAATAAAAAAATTAAACTAAAAAATTTCAGGCTATATTGATTCAGCTTTAGCTCATATCTCAGAAGAAATTTGGGTTGTTTTGTATTATTCAAGTATTCTGATAGGGTTACTTTAAGCTCGAGGAAATATCTAAATTTTAAAAAATAATAAAAAGCAAATTTGGGTTACGGTATAAATGAAAAATTTATTTCAATTTTTACATCACATATTGATGTGATACATAGCTTAAAAATTGTGTTATTTTGAGAATCTGCACTATCATTGCAAAGTAGCTGGAAGCTAACTATCTCATTACGATTTCAAAAAATATGCAATTAAGAAAACTTATATATATAGTTTTATTACTATTCAATACCTATTTATTTGGTCAACAAATTAATACCTCATTTAAATGTTACACCTTAGCTGATGGGTTGGCGGATAATTTTGTTTCAGATATTGTAAAAGACAATTTTGGATTTATTTGGATAGCGGGTCAAAATGGTCTTACTCGATTTGATGGAAATAATTTTTGGGTTTTTAACAATAAGAATCAGGCAAATTTTTTTCAAAGCAATAACTCATATAAACTTTACAATACTGGAGATAAGATTTATCTTTTGTCTAAAGAGGAAGGGCTTATAGAATTAGATCCTCAAAAACTTTCTTTCAAAAAAATTACCGAGCGTGGAATTGTTGCCATGTTTCAGAAAAAAGATACAGTTGTTCATTTATACAGTGATGGATTTCTGGAATTAAAAAAAGGAAAATCACCATTAATAAAAAAACTGCTTAAGTATAATCCCAAAGATGATGTAGTTATTCATAACAGCAAAGTATACGTAAGTTCCTATCACCTTGGAATCTTTGAACATAATCTCTCAGATCTTGAACAAAAACGGGTTTTTTACGAGCCGCAAAAAACAGGCTACTTTATTTATCCGTCCCCAAAATATGGGATTGTACTGAATATGTGCAATCGGCTTATGGTTTTTGACCAAAATAATGATTTAAAAAATCATCCGGAGGTAGAATCCGGTAAAATTGTTACCTCCTACAGTGAATATTCAGACGGCAGTAATCAGCTAATTAACCAATTCAGAATAATAAACCTAAGCGATTCCCTATCCTTTTACAGTTACATTCAAAGAGAAATTCCAAATGTGGAATTGAAAAAAATTTTGAAAGTAAATGAAAAGACAATTTTGATTGCTTCAAATCAAGGTTTGATAAAAATAACTTACAATAGTCAGAAATATATAGAAAATATCGACGATAATAAATTTTTCAGTTCAGAGGGACTCAGAGTGAGGCGTAAAATCCTGGAGGGAGACAAGGGCAACTTCTATTTGTTGGGGTACCCATCTCTTGTTGAATACGATGCTAAAACTAAAGCATTTAAAAAGTTAAGCGCTGCCAAAACAAACATTAGTTTTTACGATGGTATTATAGTCGATTCGATTATTTATATGACATCTGAAGGAAGTGGATTTTTTAGTTACAATCTGCGTCTTAGTAAATTTTCAAAAATTCCCCTTACCGATATTGATTCATTTACAGGGTTGTTCCACATTTCAATCTTGAATGATTCTACCTTAATTATTGGTGGCTTGGGTAACGTAATAGCCTATAACATAAAGTCAAAAACTAATGTAACCTATTCGATTGGGAAAAAACTCAATGTTTATGACATTGAAGCAGATAAAATAAATGCCAGTTATTTGGTAGCTACCGACATTGGTCTACTGAGTTTCAAAACTGACAATACAGGCAAAATTGTTTTTTCTAAAAAAACAGTACCAACGAAAACTGCGGTCAAAGATATTTTGGTCGATGAAGAAAATCAGCAGATTTGGCTTGCAACAAATCATGGAATTGAACTAAGAAAAGGCAGCGATTATTCCAAAATAAGGGAATACTCAAAACCAAATGATATCAGACATCAGAAAGTAACTGCACTGTTAAAAGATAATTCAGGCAGAATTTGGGCATCTACCTATTCAGGTATACTGGTTGTCGATTTCAAAAATAATAATTCCTTTTTTATTGATCGTTTAGATGGACTTCGAAATGAAGAATTTAACTATAAATGTGCCACAAAGTTAAAAAATGGGAACTTAGTTTTTGGCGGTATTAATATGTATGATATCATAAATCCGGAAATTTTAAATAACAAAAACTATTTAAATCGTTTTTTTATTACGGGAATTCAAAAAACCGGAAATGGGTCCAGTAATTACTTTTCCTATGCTGATTTTAGTAAAGGAAATATAAGTTTCGATACCGGAAAAGAGGATTTGTACATTTATCTGAGCAATTTCGATTTTGCCGATAAATCGGGGTATCGTTTCGAATTTAAAAAGGCAAATTACGATTGGATTCCTGTGGTCAGAAGTCGAATAAGATTGTCAAATGACAAACCGGGAACTTACAAAATGAGTATAAGAATGCTCAATCCACTTGGTGTTATCGTCGATGAAAAAACATTTTTTATCATAGCCAAGGTACCTTTTTATCAGAGTTACTTGTTTTTTATTCAAATCGCAGTTTTAGTCAGTTTACTTTCCGCCCTCTCAATTTTTTTGTTTTTCAGAACTATAAAAATAGCGCGTAGAACCAAAGAAAGAATTGCTCTTGATTTACATGATGAAGCGGGAACTTTACTTACAAGACTGTTGATGCTGATAAGCAATTCATCAGCAACAACTTCTACTGATGATAAAATTAAGTTTGGCTTGAATGAAGCCCTTTTTAGAATCAGGACATATACAAATTCAATAACAGAAAAAAAGCCGTATATACATACCTTTGAAATTGATATTAAAGAGATTTTATCCGATGTATTAAAAAATTCAAGAATTATATTTGAGAATAATTTCAATTATGAAAATAACATCAAAATAACACAAGAACTCTACAGAGATATGAAACTTTGTATTTGTGAAGCTGCTTCTTATATTATCAATTATTCAAATAAAGGTAATATGAAACTGGATTTCAGCATTGAGAAAAAAGTGGTACTCATAAAAGTTGAGTACGACTGCATAGTTTCTGAAAATTATCTAAAAGAATATTTTTTAGATGGAATAAGTATAATGAAAAAAAGAACTCAAAGACATAATGGAAATCTAATAGTGAATAAAGAAAATGCACTTGAATTGGTATTTAGTTTTAAAATCAAATAATTTCAATATTTTATGAAAAATGTTATTATCATAGAAGATGATATTATAATAGCAGAAATAATTCAAAAGGCA
>JBIKQC010000330.1:0-5807 GCA_044349855.1 Saprospira sp. | reverse complement strand
TATTCCATATTGCTTGTGCTGTTCACAACAATATCCGGACTTGGCTCTGCTCCTGCAATTTGCGTTGGGTTAATCCATGCAGATACAGTTCCTCCGTTGGCCAAAAATTCAATTTTTACAACCAGCAAAGCTGCTGAACCTATTTGTACAATTTTGTTGGAGTTATACACATTACCATCGATGGAAATTCCCCAAAAACGGTTAGCTCCGACATTCGATGCCGTGCCAAAATATCCCATCTGCATGCGAGGATTGGCATTGGTGACCCAGGCAACACCATTTCCGCCCTGCAGCATTACATTTACCCTTTCATCATTGGCTAGTTCCTTGCGGATTACTGCGCTGAAATATAAAGTGGTACCTGTCTGTCCCAATTTACCGTTCGACTTTCGGTAGGTACTAAAAGGCCCATTTGTACTCAAGTCCAGTTTTCTTCCGGCCGAGAGATAGGCAATGCCGCCCATCATGTGATTACCAGAACTTAGCAAAGAAGGGTAATACATATTTGGTTGGGCCGCAGCCATAAAACCCGGTAAGGTCATATTAGTATTCTGAACACTCCAGGGCGATTCCCATCCGGTGCCGCCATATGCATCCTGTAAAATAGTGCTATCTGAATAAGGAAAACCCTCGTAAGCCAGGTATTGACAGGGTTGTGCACTCAGATTAAAAAAAGAAAGAAGTAATAAGCTGTAAATAAGCGTATTAACTTTATTATTGATAAGATTCGACATTTTTTATTACAATCTATACGGCTTTAAAATTCTATCTTCTGCCCATTTTTTTTAGTGCCTTCCAAATAATATCCCAATCATTGGCAGGCTGATAATCTTTGGCGTAAAAGAGGTTAATACGATGTATAGTCTGCGGACTCTCGGGGCTATAGGGTAGTGCATCGATGGGATTCATTACAGCTGGGCGTAAATTAGGCAGATTTCTCATTTGTGGGTCACTTGGATTGTATCCAACCCATGATTTTTTTCCGATAAGTACCGAAAAGGCATTAACTAATATTCCGCCAAAAGGTTTCCAAAACCATATTATCAAAGGGGAAAATAGCAGTATCAACAGGCTAATTACAATATCCAAAACTCTTTTATTGCGTCGCTGTATAGATGATGAAATTCTGAAATTGATATCGATGGTATATAGATCGCCGGCACTGTCTTTTGAGTTGGAGCCAATGATGCTGCCACTTTGTTCGGGAACGATTTTATAATTTATTTCGGGACCCAGTTCGCTCATCCAGTAAATGATTTTCTCGGAACTGAGGTCTTTGCCACAAAATATAATCTCATTGGCTGCATAAATACCAACAATTTCTTTCAACTGTTCAACCGAGCCGAGATAACTTTCATAATCTACCTCTCCATCATAAGGCGATACAATTCCAATCATATTGACATCGACCCTCGCCGAGTAAAGCAATTCCAAAACCCTTTTACTTTCAATTGGTTCGCCAATAATGATAAGTTTGTTGTTTTTAGGTTCATCAATAACAAAATGCCCCTTTCGGATAAATGCTAAAATACTTCGCAGCCCCAATGTACTCAAAATCGCCCAAAATGTCCCAAAAACAATGAGCATACGGGAGGCGCGCAGATGCGAGGGCAAAAATCCGTAAACTGCTGAAATTACCAAAGAACCGATGATAATACCCGAAATTAGATGTCGGACGCGACCGTTTTTATCATAGCCACCCCGAAGATAAACCGTAAAAAGCCAGATGAAGATATAGAGCGGATAATTGAAATAAAGCAGACTGTCTTTGAAATAGAGCGGATCGTGAAAACGCAGCGTAGCCCAGAGGTCCTTGATGAAGTACATCCCAGCAAAAATAATCCCGGCATCCAGCGCCGGTTTGTACCAGCTTCGAAGTATGTTCGAAAAAAGTGTCAGCCCTGCCCTGAACCAGATTGCCGCATTGAGCATGAGGATAAACATCCCTGCTTTATTGCCCCCGAAATGTTTGCGGGCAAAAATAATCATGGCCTGATAAAAGGTCTTTACATAGTTGAGACTGCCTTTTTTGGTACTTTCGCCCTTGTAGTGGATGATGGTGGTTCCGGCAAAATAGTAGTTTTTAAATCCGGCCTGTACCACACGGTAAGAAAGGTCAATATCTTCGCCGTACATAAAAAAAGCCTCGTCCAG
The DNA here is from genome assembly GCA_044349855.1 of Saprospira sp. Classification (GTDB taxonomy): domain Bacteria; phylum Bacteroidota; class Bacteroidia; order Chitinophagales; family Saprospiraceae; genus Saprospira. Next base: position 3,653 of record JBIKQC010000330.1, on the reverse strand, counting down.
CAGTCCGATTTTATCGAGGACCGACTTGCGAAGGAGCATAAAGGCCCCCGAAAGGACATCCACTTCATGCGTTTCATCCTCACTGAGATATCCCAAATGATAGCGGTTGAATCGTTTCGATTTTGGAAAAAGTTTCGAAAGTCCGAAGGTCTTATAAAAAGCTACTTCGGGCGAGGGAAATCCTCTTTTAGACTCCGGCAAAAATTTGCCTTTACCGTCAATCATTTTTACACCCAATCCGCCGGAATTGGGATTTGCATCCATAAAAGCTACAGTCTTTTCGAAAGTATCTTCGCGGACTACGGTATCGGGATTGAGCAGCAGTACATATTCGCCATTTGCTATACGTATTGCCTGATTATTGGCAGTTGAAAAACCTACATTGTCTTTGTTGGCAATGACCTGTACTTCGGGAAATTTTTCACTAACCATCGCCACCGATTCATCGGATGAATTATTATCAACTACAAATACCTCCACCTGCAACTTTGCAGCTGCTTTTCGGACAGACAACAGTGCCTGTTCAAGGAAGTATTTTACGTTGTAATTGACGATGATGACGGATAATTTCATTATTGAGTACTTTGGTAGAGGGTAGTGAGTAGAGGGTATTAAAATAATTTTGAAAGTAAAACGGAACAAAAATACAAGGAAAGCAAGAAAATTATCTTAGGATTCATATCATTTTTGAATTTCTTTTCAAAGCCTCAATAGCAGTAAGTGTTTTACATTATATATTTAACAAAGATACCGAGCTGCAAATTATTCAACACGGTACTAAGTACCCTCTACCCTCTACTTTCTACAATTTTTTATTCATTCTTATAAGGAATCCTCGAAATAATTGACCGACCCAAAGTCAGTTCATCAGCATACTCCAATTCTCCGCCAAAGGACACTCCGCGGGAGATTGTTGAAATTTTAATATCAAAGTCCTTCAGTTGCTTGGAAATATAGTAAATCGTAGTATCACCTTCTATCGTCGGGCTCAGCGCCATGACCATCTCTTTCACTTCTCCGCTGCGTACCCGATCCACTAAAGTATGGATATTCAGCTCATTGGGACCAATACCCTCAATGGGGGAAATAATCCCGCCCAGCACATGATAGACACCATTGTATTGCTGCGTATTTTCAATAGCCATCGCATCTTTGATACTTTCCACCACACAAACCAGACTCTGTTCCCTTTTGGGGGACATGCAGGGATTGCAGAGCTCTCCGTCTGCAATATTATGGCATTTTTTGCAAAATTTTAAATTGATCCTCATGCCGAGAATCGCCCCGCAAAATTCTTCTACCGATTCCTTGTCACTTTGCAGAATGTGTAATGCCAAACGCAAAGCTGTTTTTTTTCCGATTCCGGGTAAGGTGGCGAGGGCATTTACTGCATTTTCCAGCAGTTTGGAAGAGATGTTCATTTATATCTTATTAATGTGCGGATGTGCGGATGTGTGGATGTGCGGATGAAGTCATAGGGCAAATCTTCAAATTAATTATTTTGTATTCGACAGTTGACGTATTTTCTTATCTAAATGATAAATTACTGCCTGACAGTAAGGCTCATATAAACCATTATTTTCAGCATCCCATTCATCCCTCACTTTTTGCACAACAGATAATTTCCAACTTGAGTTTCCATGCCTCTTGTCCAATTCAGCAAAAGCAGCATCAATTGCATATTTTCGGTTATTTTTTAAAGTCTGCTGATTCAGATTTAAAACTTTGTCCAGTTCAAGATTAATTTGCTCATTATCTGAATAGATAAAACCATCTTTTCGGTATTTAATCTGTTCAACAGAATGTGCTAAAAGTGGGTTAAGGGTTAAAGGTAAATACTTTTTATGTTTCTCGGCATCTTTGCTTTTATCACAATGCATCAAATGCTGAGGATTTCCCTGATTCCCATTGCAAACAGCAAGCATATTATTAAAATCTAATGACAATTCCGGAAAATTATCCTGTGATTTATAATGTTCAATTTCAGTCCTGAATTTATTCGAGCGATTATCCCATTCATCGTTGATCCGTTGCATACAATAGGCACAAATTCCTTTTTGTTCGGAAATCAAAGCTGATCGCACATGCTCTTTATTTATATATCCGTCATAAGTCGGATTTGGCGTGCTCGTTCTGAATAACCTTAGTGATTCCGGTTCTTTGCCTTTTATTATTAACCTCATGCTAACTTGCTTCTTTGCTTAGTCGAATTTCAATATCCAGATGATATCTAGCCCTCAACACCTCCTTATCCTGATCGCCTAACATCTGACTCAGAAGTTCCATTGTTTTTTCTGCATTTTGCAAATCATCTTCCAATTGGCTATAAAAACTTTGCAGCAAATCCTTAACAATTTTAGGTCTTTCTTCCACAGCAAAAACCTCCCAAAGTATTGAATTACTGTCTCTTCCTTTTGTCGGCGGAGTATTTTCTACCAACTTAAAATCTTCCAAAATAAAAACTGACTTACTGTCAACATTGCTCAAAACCTGAGGGGATTGTGTGGTAACAATAAACTGTATATTCGGAAAAGTTGCAGTTAATGCAGGAATTATATTCCGTTGCCAGGCAGGGTGAAGGTGCAGCTCAATTTCGTCGATGAGAACAATACCGGGACCGGAAAGGATGTCTTCGGGGAGTCTGTTTAATGCCTTTTCAATTCCAAATGTAAAAGTACTCATACCACTCAGGCCCCTAACTATATTACCTATCATTAACAATAACATCTTCTCTCCATCAGACAATTTTTCAATTTTTAATATTGTTTCATTTTTTAATAAAACCAACTCCGGTTTATTTTCTAAGTTAGCAAAATCAGATATTTCTTCATAATACAAGTCTATTTTGCTAAATTTAGATGTTCCCTGCTCAATAAGATTAAAAAAAGCTACTAATGCTTTTTCCAAAGCTAAGAGCTCGTTATTGCGATAGTTGTTATCTTTATTAAGCCTAATATGGTTTTCATAGTTTTTTATATTTATAAACCAACTCGTAAAATCTGAAAATAATGCATGAGATGTAAAATCTTCATAAGGAGAATAAAATCTTGATGATTCTGTTATTTTATCTGCTAGTAATCTACTTGATTGATAGAATTGAATAATAGGTAAATTTAGTTTTTCCTTTGAATTAAAAAAATCTGTAATCCAACTCCCATGTATAATTTGCGAACTTCCTCCTTCAGGGTAGGTAAAAGCATTATATTTACGATCTTTATGAGCCTTCCATGATACTAGTTCAACATCTTTAATTAACCAAATTTGCATTTCTAATTTTTTAGAAATATCACAAATGTCTTTATCCTTTAAATCAATTTCCTTTAAAACTGCAAAGTCCTTAACAAACCAAAAAAGCATGTACTCCATTCCATCCAGCAAACTGCTCTTACCTGCCCCATTAACACCCACAAGTACATTTACCTTAGGGTCTAACTCCAAAGTAAGCTGATCTTTAAACCCACGAAATCCTTCTACCTGAAATTTTTTGATATACATTATTAATTATTTTTGATCAATTTCAAATTTTAAAATCCTCAAATCCTCAAATTTACAATATCGTATCATCCAAAAAGTCCTTCTGTTCCGGATAATCCGTAGTATAATGAAGGCCACGGCTTTCATGACGGGTTGCCGCAGAACGCGTAATGAGATAA
>JBIKQC010000013.1:0-21038 GCA_044349855.1 Saprospira sp. | reverse complement strand
AAAGGCCTGCAGGGTTATCGGGCAGAGACTACTGACGGCAGCAGTTTCATGAACAGAAAAGAGGTGATCGTTTTTCCTAATCCGGTAAGGCCGGAACAGGATGGCCCTGTTTCCATAAAGAATTTGGCGGAGGATGCGAATGTAAAAATCACCGACCTGAGCGGCAATCTGGTTTTTGAACAACAGGCCTTTGGCGGACAGGCAGTATGGAATCTGCAGAACTATTTGGGTCAGCCTGCAGCACCGGGGGTATATCTGGTCTTTGTTGTCAATGATGACGGAACCCAAAAAATGGTGACAAAATTTGTCATAGTCCGTTAGTAAATTATAAAAAAGTACAGTTTTGGACTGAATATTTAAATAATCAGTGTAAATTTGAAATATTAATACCTTGTTTCAATTATGATCAGGAATTTTCTAAATCAATATATCAACAGGTTACCCAAACCTTTGCGCAACAAATTTATTGTTGTGTCACTCTTCTTTGTACTTTGGATGGCATTTTTTGATAAGCACAGTCTGTACAAACAATATAAACTGCAGGCAACTCTAAGTGAATTGAAAACCAAGCATGTGTATTATAAAGAAGAAATTACCAAGGATACCAAAAAAGGCTTGGAACTGACGACAGATGACAAAAGTCTGGAGAAATTTGCCAGAGAAGAACATCTCATGAAACGTTGGGATGAAGATATTTTTGTGATTGTGGAAAAGAAGAAATAGCTAAAATCTCCCAAGATCTTGATAATATTCTTTTGAGTCTTTTTGCAAACTTGAGAGAAAGTATTACATTTGGCAAGCCAATAAAAATTTCTGTATCGCAAAAAGCGCTGACAGCTTTTCGATACAAATTCATAACCTGTTTAAAAACCTTTTTTCATGTCGGTACTAGTTAATAAAAACTCCCGAGTTATCGTACAAGGCTTTACCGGAAAGGAAGGCACTTTTCACGGTCAGCAGATGATCGAGTACGGAACCAATGTTGTAGGCGGTATTACTCCGGGTAAAGGAGGCACTATGCACTTAGATCGTCCTGTATTCGATACTGTTGAAGATGCTGTAAAAAAAGAAGGAGCTAACGTTTCCATTATTTTTGTTCCACCTGCTTTTGCAGCTGATGCCATCATGGAAGCAGCTGATGCAGGAATTGCCCTCGTGGTTTGTATCACAGAAGGTATTCCGGTTCAGGATATGATCGAAGTTAAAAAATATATCAGAGACAAAGGTGTTCGTCTTATTGGACCAAACTGTCCGGGTATTATCACACCGGGTGAAGCTAAAATCGGTATCATGCCGGGCTTTATTCACAATCCGGGCCGTATCGGTATCGTTTCAAAATCAGGTACGCTTACTTATGAAGCGGTTGACCAGGTGACCAAAGCAGGTATGGGACAATCTACCTGTATCGGTATTGGCGGTGACCCAATTTTGGGAACACCAATGATCGAAGCAGTTCAATTGCTTATGGCAGATCCTGATACTGATGCAATCATCATGATCGGTGAAATCGGCGGTCAGATGGAAATCGAAACTGCAAGATGGATCAAGGAACACGGTACTAAACCTGTAATCGGTTTCATCGCAGGTCAAACTGCTCCAAAAGGCCGTAAAATGGGTCATGCCGGTGCTATCGTCGGTGGTGATGATGACACTGCAGCAGCAAAATATGCAGTAATGAGAGAATGTGGTATTATTACAGTTGAATCTCCTGCTAAAATTGGTGAAACTGTTGCAAATGCACTCAGTGTAAAAGCTTAATACTGAATTCAGGCATAATAAAAAACCTCAGACCGAAAGGCTGAGGTTTTTTTATGTGCCTTTAGGTTTACAAAATTGGCATAGTAGCTTTTTGTTGGTCATAAAAACAAAAAAAGAGGACAAGCGTCCTCTAAAGGTCAATCTGAATTATTGTCTGTAAATGGTGGTTGTCAGGAAAGAAGCTTCGCTTAAACTGTTGCTTTATTTTTAGCACTTCGAGCCTAGTGAAACCCTTGCTGTGTGCATTAGTTGTTCTTTATTTCAACTGTCGGTACACACCGTTCCACAATTCAATTCTATGTTTTAAAGAAAGTATAACTGCTTCTTCTGCTTCTTTCCAATATTGTTCATTGTCTTTACAAAGATTGGCGCACATTTGTATGGCAAGATGGCTGTGGTGGTCGCCATCAATCGCAATATGCCTTTCGATATAGTATTTAAAAATAGCAATATCGTCAGGAAAGTTCTTGTGCATTTCATTTACTAAAGAGATAAACATACCTGGTATTAGGTCTTCGCGCCCAAAAGTAAAAATAGCCGATTGTAAATAACTTTTACCGCTCTCAATTATTTTGAAAGTAAAGTCAACAAATTCTTTTGCTTCCTTTGGCGTTTCTGAGGACAAAAAGGCAGCGTTAAAGTCACCGGTATTTTTTAGTACATCTGTGAAAATTTCAATTTTAGATGTATCTGCGCCGCATTGATTCATAGCATCTAAATAGAGCTCAAAATGACTTTTCCTTACGCCATTTAGGTCTATATCAGATTCTTCACCTACAACAATTTCGTTAATAAGATATCTTGAGTCTGCGGCTCCTTTAGGAAACCAAGGGACAGTAGTACAAGTCAAGTTACCTTGAAGTGTTTTCAATAGAGACATAAAGTCCCAAACAGCATAAACGTGGAATTGCATGAATACTTTCAAGTCCTCTATGGACTTAATTGCTGAATAAACTTTATGATTGATTATCTCTTGTCTCAAGGGTTCAATTGCCTTCTTAATTTTTTCAATTTGAGGTGTCATTATGTCCTTTTTTAGTTATTAGATTAGGTACAGAATTTTTTGTGAGAAGATTTTAAGGCATAGCAGCATCTATTATTATTGCGTGATAGCATTTGTTAACTTTTCAAAAATTCCACATAGGCGAAATTGATCTTTCCTTCCGTATTTTATTGATTCCTGTAGGGATAAGTAATTTGCATTTAATGCGATCTATCAAAGTGAAAAGCATATTTATGTGATTCTTCGTGTTTTATAAAATATTTTTTATCGCTAACACAAATCCAAAAATAGTTGTGAGTTGCAGATGTATTTACATCTAAAAAATAAAATTATCTTGAACGCTGTAGGTAACGTAACCAAAGAAGTATAACTTGAAAAACACCCTCATGGTTTAGCAGTTTTAAAAAAAAATCTTAAAAGTAAAAAAAAACTTATGATCGAAAAAAGTAAAAATTGAACAATAAATTTGAATTTTTTTACTGTCTATCACCAGCATTTTGATTAAAAAAAGAACTTCAAAACTCATTTCACACTGTATACGAGTCTAAATCCGAGATCACGTCCTCTCAGGCCTGGAGCCCAATAATTTCTTTCTGCTATATTACAGGATGTTGGATAATCACTGTAACTTCCACCTCTGACAACCCTGTCTTTTCCACTCTCAGCACCTTTCGGATTTTTTAAAACTGATTGTGGGTAATTTCCATACCAATCCTGACACCACTCAGATACATTTCCGCTCATATCATATAGTCCGAGTTCATTGGCTTTTTTCTGGGCAACAGGACGAATGATAATCTTACTATTTTGGTAATGCCAGGCTACTTCATCAGCATCATCAGAACCGGCAAATTTTAGTCCTTTACTATTATTTCCACCTCTTGCCGCATATTCCCATTCTGCCTCTGTTGGTAGTCTGTATTTTTTACCGCTTAAGCTGTCAAGTTTTAAAATAAATGCCTGTACTTCCTTCCAGCTTACACTTTCTACCGGACAGTTTTCACTTTTGTTTTTAGAGGGATTTTCACCCATTACAGCTATCCACAGTTCCTGTGTAACTTCTGTTTTCTGCATGTAAAAACTACTGATTTCAACTTCATGTACTACAGCAGCTGAAAGTTCAGTATTGCCCATCATAAAAGTTCCACCTTCTACTTTTACAAATTCAAGCATTTTTTCAATTTTCTGAAAATCCTGCGCATTTGAAAACACAAAAGGCATACAGACAATTACAGAAAGTATGTAGTTTCTCATAAAATTTAAAATTTAAGATAATTGATCTAAAATGATTTTAATACTTTGCTGAATTCAAGTAATAAGTGCAAATTTTATACACTCCAATTGTTGGTTCAAAAAAGTATGTTTTTTAGGGTCGTTTTTTCACTTAAAAACTGCAATACATCATAGATGGGTGTTTTATTAAAAAGTTTTTCAAAAACTCTTTTTCCCATTTGTGGTTTTTTTTCTAATATTTTAAGCAAAAGGTTATCGTAAAAATTGAAGCGTAATTTCTGTTTTTTTCTTTGATGTACCTTATTTATAAATAGTGCATCACATATTTCGATTGCATCTACAGACATATTGTAAAAAGCATAACCTGTAGTAGGTTTTATCATATTGGCTTTTGCTCTTGTAAGTATCCAATTTTCTCCATAGTTAGTTTCAAAGATTTTAAGTGTTGACATAGGAATTACGCCTACTTCTTCTTCGTATATTTGATATTGAAAACCTAGATTTTGTAAATAATCTTTTAGAAGCTTTTCTGCCTCTGTTTTCGATATTTTTTCCTTACCAAATCTTGTGACTTCGAATAGAGCTGTATTTTTACTAAAAGGCAAAACATATATGAATTGACAATGATAGTTTTGTGGAATGTTAAAATCCATCATGATTGCCGTTTCCGTATCGAAATTATACGCATCGGTTTTTATTTCCCATCCATAGAAAGATTGAAAAATAAGACTTTGATATTTTTTTGCAGATTCATAGCTTGGTGGCCTACTATCAAAAACTTTTTCGCATTTAATAATGCTGTCCTTAAAATTCAAAATAAATAAATTAGATTCAAGAACGGGCTCATCTTCAAAATTCTCAAAAAACTGTTTTACATTCAAATTAGGCAATATTTCTCTAACTTTTTTGTAAAGTGTTAATCCTCTGATATGATAATAAGATAATGGTGCTAATGTTTGACAAACTCTATCAGCTACTTTTATTTTATGCCATTTAGAATCTATAAATTCATGTAGTTTCAATCGATGTAATTCCTCCTCACTCGACCAAAAACAAAAGTTTCTGTCATTAATTAATTTTGAATTTGGCTCAACAATGGCAATTTTTTTATCAACCAAAAGGTTTTTTTCGTTCATCTTTAACAACAAGAGACAGTTTGCTGCTCCCATACCAATAAAGAGAAAATCAAATACTTCATTTATTTTGTCGGGCATTGGAATGACATAATTATTCAAAAAGAAATTTAATTGGAGTTTTTTTAAGACATTAAAGTTCTCAATATATTTTTTTAAAATTGCTGTTTGGTAAATAAAATTTTACAAAAATTATCAAAGGACAAATTTTTGGTCAATTATTGAGATTAAACATTGAAAACCAAAAATGCTTTTAAAATTTCATAATAAAATCATAAAATACTTTCTTATTGAACGTTTCTCTTGCCAATTTACTCAGTAGGAAATGCTTAATTGATTTGTTGTTTAAATTTTCAGAAGTAATTTTTCTGTTGCAGGAACACAGAAAAACAAGTAGAAAAAAAGGAATCGTGAACTGTATCAAGCTCGTTTTTATAATGATCATTTTTTTGTTTCGCTTTGTTTCCTTTGTTTTATTCTATCCAAAAGCTTCCAATAGAATATGTTTTGGCATGCCCACTAATGATGACTCGATCTCCTTTGTACTGACAGTATAATTTACCCAATCTATCGGATAATTGTTGTGCATAAAGTACTGTTTTATTAAGCCTTTCAGCCCAAAAAGGAATTAAAGAACAATGTGCAGAGCCGGTCACAGGGTCTTCTAAAATTGATGTCTGTGGTGTAAAAAATCTTGAAACGAAATCACAGTTATCACCAATTGCTGTTACAATAACGCCTCCAGTGCCAAGGTTTATTTGGTCGAAAAATTGCCGGTCGATTTTAATATTTCTGATGTCGGATTCATTTTCATAAACCAAGACATAGTCCCTCGATTTTAAAACTTCTTTGGGTTGAATGCTTAAGGAATTTAAAATTTCGGGAGGCAAAACAGCATTAACAGGCATTCTCGAAGGGAAGTCCATGTTATATAGTCCATTTTCAACTTTGACAATCAAATCGCCGCTGATCGTTTCAAAGACAATTTCATCATGCGCATAGCCAAGTATCGTGGCCAAACAATGCGCACTGGCAAGCGTAGCATGCCCGCACAAATCCATTTCAATTTCTGGTGTAAACCACCTTAAATGAATTTTTTCTCCTTTGTCTACAAAAAAGGCTGTTTCTGCAACGGCATTCTCTTTGGCTATTTTTAGCAGGATGTCGTCGGGTAACCAATTGTCAAGCGGCACTACAGCTGCGGGATTACCGCCAAAAATAATGTCTGTGAATGCGTCGATTTGATAGAGATTGTATGTCATTTTTAAACTTTAATTTGCGGTGAGACGCAAAGTTAATAAAACGAAAACGCTTATTTAAATGGAAAGGCAACATGTCTCGACTTATGGGTGAAAGAAGATGTAATACAGTGATAAAAAAAAGAGGACCGAAGCCCTCTGCAATAAAAATTTAAGAATTTGAATCTTGTTTGTCCGCGCTGATTAAGTCTTTATGCTTTTCTTTTAATTTACTAAGCCTTATTTTTTGAATGATGAATACAGCAGGCGCCAAGATTAATAATAAAGGATAGATTATTGACTAGTACCAAAACCAGAAAAGGGAAAATTATAAGCAGAACATTTCTGACTAGTTTATTCATATACGCTGAGGCTAAGTTATTTGTTAAAGCTATGTATCTGATATTTATTTTAATAACAGAACAATACTATTGTTACGTTAATTGTATTATTGCGTATTTTATTCCTGCAGATTTTCACTGATAATTTTCCCGGTTTGCAGCCATCGGGGCGAAAAATTGAATAGAACTCAGTAGGAGGGGCATTTAAAATAAATTTGTTCAAAAAAATGGTTAATAAATAAAATGTCACCCCTACAGGGTTCTTTTCCTTCGCAGCTTTCGCTGCTACAAAAATATCGCTCCTCTGGAGCTTCTTGTAAACAGTTCGTATAATTTTTGTTGTAAAAGTTTTTTGTCAGGTAGTTGTATTTTATATTCTGAAACCATTGTTGGAGATAGGCTTCTGCGGAGCACTATCCTTTATTCAAAAATGAATTTTCCTGTCATCACAGTTTGCCGCTCGCTAAGCAGTTGAATAATGTAAAGGCCGCTTTTAAGATTTTGTCTGTCTATTACTAATTTGTCTGTACTAATGTTTGTCATTTTTCGAACAAGCTGTCCACGCAAGTCGTAAATAGTAAAGCTAAAGTTTTCATTGTTTATGTTATCAAACTCCAGACTGATTTGATTACCTGCAGGGTTTGGATAAATTTTTAGGTTTAAATCTTCTTTCCAAATTTCTGCTTGTCCTGTTGGTTCATTACAATAATCTCCATATTCCATTAAATTATTCAGTCCCCAACTACTTTGTTTTCCATTCAAGTATAAACCATTGTCTATGTAATTGCAGCTCAGTCCGGCATTATCTGGAGCATCAATAACGCCAATATAACTGTTTACGTTTTGTCCTACATAAATTTTTCGATTTGGCGCAAGTTTTAAGCTGTATAAACTTTTGCTCGTAGATGTAAATACATTTACTCTTGAGTTATTGATCAAAGCGGAATCATTTGAAGTAATATTAAATTGCATCACTTGACCTGGCGAACCTAAGCTCGGTAAATTCCATTTGCTCGCATACAACATAGAACTGTTTGCTGAAAAGGACAAACCATAAAGTCCACTCGGATTTCCAATGAGATCATATCCTCCGTTTTCAAGCAGTACAATCGGATTACTAAGCTGTCCTGTCAGATTATTAAAATCAAATAGTTCAATATTGGGTTGTCGACCAGTAACAACTGCTAATTTGGAACCACTCGGGGATGCTTTCATTTCTCCAATTGCGTCGAAACTAGTAGCATCAAAATGAATTTTGCCAATTGGTGAAATGATCGGAATTGGATTAATGCCCGATGAATTGATTAAAAATGATAAAAATTTATTTGAGTTATATTCATGTGCTATGAGCCATATATCGGTTCCGTTTGCGTGTCGAACAGCTGTAATTTTTTCTGTGACAGCTGATGAATAAAGTACGCTATCTTTAAAGATCAATCCGCCTAAGCCTCCGTTTAAGTTCATATTAACTCCATGAAGTCTTAATCCTTCGCCCGAAAAACCTTGCACTTCAGCGGTTATGATATAAAAAATAGAATCAGATGCCGGTTGCTCAAGAATCATAACCTGAGTAATTGTCCGCCCATTTCTAACCAGCTGTCCATTGGGCATAGCAATATGATTTCGATTCCAGACTGTATCAGAATTGGTATAAAACAATAGTTGGCCACTGACCTTATCTGAAATTGTTGCACAACCCTCAAAGCCGTCAATTTTTCCGTCGGTAACAACAGTGGGGTTGCATCCATTATTAAAATCTAATCCTACACCATTGCCAAAATACCAAAAATTTGCCTGATTTTGTCCAAAACAATTTATACAAATAGTCAGTAATAAAATGGTAATTATTTTCATATTCGTTTTATTTGTAATTGCTTGTAAAGGTTTCTTTGATATACTTTTAGTGGCTATCGCCATTCCCTATATTTTGCATCATCAAAACGAAGATGAAAACTACCACAAACAATAGGCGAGTAAGTTTTTTCATATAAATTCTTTGAAGGCAGCGCTGCCTCAATCACTAGTTAGCTTCCATTCTTTTTAATTTTTTTATAAAATTCAATAAATGCAAAATTGATGTCGCCTTCCTCTTGTTCGAAATCGAATGGATTAAGGTCAAAGTAAATGGTAAATGAACTCGTGAAAAAAGTTTCATTTAACCACTTAACAGCCAATTTCTTATGGGTGCTGTTAGCAGTAGTATTTATTTAATAGTTTTTTAATTTTTCCTATACATCACATCCGATCTTAAGGCATATTTGGTTCCATTTTTAACCGGGCATCCTTCGTGTTTTATTTCATGAATAAAACATAATGCATCACCTGTCTTTGGCTTTATGATCAGCTCATCGAATTTTGTTTCACCTCCTTCGAAATCTTCATTCAAGTAAATCATAAATGTAATTCGGCTTTCTTCTGTGTCATTCCTCTTAAATCTGCCATCTATATGCCTTTTAAATCGTTGGTCTAATTCATATTTATAAAATCTAAATTGTTCATTAAGTCCTATCGAAACACTGTCTTCAATTTCATTGGGACAAAATGCTTTAAGTTTTTCCCACAATTTTAATGCAAGTTCATGGTCGTTATAAAGAACCCGGTAATTATTTCTTAATCCTTTCATCATCTTTGCTCCGGAAGATAGGCTAACTTCCGCCTCATCATAGCCAAGATTTTCACTCAATAAAATTAAAGCTTCACATTCTGCTTTAGTGAGAAAATTTTCAATGGTCCAAATTTTTTCGGAATGATGAATTTGTTTCATGTTTTTAAAAGTTTTAATGTATTGTGTGTCCTGGACAGTTTTGGAGGGACAAAAGCCACTGTCTTTACTGATTTAAAAAATTAAGGTAAGTCTGGTATTTACACGCTGTTGTGTACTTGTTTTATTTTTTCTATGTATCATATTCTCCATCCCAAGGTTCAATAAAGGCAATGGTAGAGCTTGGTTGAAGTTCAATTGATTGCGTTTCATCATTTGGTATTAAACCAAATTCGATTCCGTCAATAGTTGTAGAGAAGGGTTTAACTTCAATAGCTCTAAAATTCAGTTTGCCAAGAGGTTTTAATAACGCTTTAAGGATAAGTTCGGATTGCCCTAATTGCAATTCACATGTCTTTCCAACCAATTCGTAAAGGGTCTCAATATGATTTCCTTCATGGTCGAATAAATATACAACAGCATACTCCAACCGTTCATTTTGCCAGTTTTCTCCCGAGTACCCTTTAGGAAAAACAAAAGTTTCATAACCAAAAAAGAGTCGACCATCTTCTACCCGCCCTAAATAGTGGGTATGATAATCCTCTTCTCTCATAATAGGAATTCGTTCAGGATGCCAATTGCTCATTTTTATTTTTTACTTGCACTTAACAATTGTGTTAGTTTATCTAATGCTCACAAAGCGACACCTCTCTTACATTCAAATTCTGTTTGTGTCTTTTTCTTTCTTCCATCAATTCCAGTCTTATTTTTAAGGCTTCTTCTTTTGGAATCAGGGATTGCTGTTTTTCGACATTTTCGGTCGAAATTATGGGGGCTTCAGGATCTACCAGCCAGAACACAATAACCCTGCGTTTGGCAGACTTAGCGCCCTTAGCTACACTCATGGGAGAGAGTTTATGGATATGCGAATTTGGAAAAACAAAAAGCCGGTCTTTGGGTGTTTCTATTGAGCCTAACGGAATCGTTCCCTGATTTACCAAATCTTCTACTGCCCGAGGTCTGCACTGATCTACATTCCAGAACAATAATCCCGCTTCTTCAATAGTATAGGCCCTTTTAAAAGCCAATTTGCCGCCTTCCATAGCCTCGTCTCTGTCTAAAACATAGACACAGGTGGCAATGATATTTTCATGGCTCATGCCCTCTACATGCCAGACGCCTTCATGGGTTTCACCTTCTTCCAAATGATATTCCACTATTTTGGGAATCACCTGAAGTTCCTTTCCTTTAAGCGAAAGCGGTTTAATTTTTTTCTGACTTGGATTACTCACTTCAGGGAGTTCTCCTTCATGTTCAATTCCTGCTACATTATCCGTCCAAAAATTAGTGTCGGCAACATAGCCCAAAGTACTTTCGAAAAGCGGTAAAGCTGATTCAAAAAGCTTTGCTAAATCGGTATATAAACCCGTATATTTTTCATCTAAATTATTGATGTAGGATTTAATATCTACTTTTCCTTCATTATCTACGGCAAAAGGAGTCGGTAGCCATTGATATTTAGAAGATTCATAGCTGCGTCCCCAACGGTCATGGCTCGGCTCTTTTGTTTTAGGGCTTGCTAAATTGTTTTTAGATTTACCTTTTATATAGGGATAAAGAGATGGGTGAACCAAATCCCGGACTTTTTTACCGGAACCGGGATGAAAATCAGCTTCTTCCGCTGTTAAAAGTTCGTCAAAATGCTTGTTTAAACTATGCTGTAAGGCCTCCGAAACCAATTCATCCGAGAAGGAGATTCCATCAGGAGCGGGATTTTTTAAATGTTTTTCCCATATAGCAGAAATGGCCGGTGATGATTCTACAGCAAAATAATTATATTTTGGAACTTCATAGTCTGTATTATCTTCTTCTGAATGAAGAACAATGGTTTCAGCTTTCACTTTTATTACAATTCCGGATACTGATTCACCGTCTTCGGTTTCAGTTTCTTCTACTATATCTCCAACTCTTGGTATATAATCTTCCCCAAATTCCATCAATTCATTGACAAATTTATAATTGGGTGCTGTAGCAAAATGTGTTATTTTTTTTATCGCTTCATTTGCTTTTATCACTTCAACATAACCCTTTTTTGTTTTTTCGGCGATCATTTTATTAAACAATTTTTCTGCCGCTGCCTCGTTCGCTTCAAATTTGGTGGTACTTTGCGGTGTGGCACCAATTCTTCCGTAGGCGGTAGAAATTTCTAAAGCATTGAGGGTAATTTCCCAGAATTTAGCGCTGGTCCCTTCTACGAATTCAAAATATCTTGTTGTCATGTTAGAGGTTTTTTTAGATGTATTGTAGTGACAATTTAAGGATAAAAAAGAAAAAAAGAAAAGTAAATTTATCATTCTTTTTTCATGAAAAACATCGAATCTTCAACTGAACCCGCCATTTTGCCAAACTGCTGTTGAACTAAACCTTCGGTAGCAGTTTCCTGCTTTTTCTTAACTTTACAAAGATATGTAATTTAATAAAAACGTCAAAAATTTAAAGTTATGACAAAAAAAGCCATAGGATGAGCTGAGAGAGAACAAACTCATCAATCAGGCAAAACGAGAGGTGCCGGGATTTTCTGAATTGCTGGACAGATTTGAGCGGAACATATCCGTATTAGGAAGGAGTAAAAGTACCTTCAATTGTTATTCGCTGCATATAGCAGCATTGAGTCTTTATTTTGGAAAAAGTCCAATTGACTTAGATCCTGAGCAGGTACAAGACTATCTTTTTTACCTGCAGAAAAAGTCAAAAACACCGTCACAGACCTATTTTAAGCATACTGTTTACGGACTTTGTCGTCTTCGTAGTCTGATGCTTCGCTGTCAAGGAGCTTTAACCCTAATTCATAATAGGATTTTGATTTAGTTATTTGTCCTAAGTCGCAATGCAATTGAGAAAGAAAACCGATAAGATATTGAATCCCTGATTTGTCGTTTGAATAATAACTCAAGTCTAAAGCAAATTTACCGTCCGAAATGGCACTATGTAAAAGTCCTTGTTTTGCTTGAGCCATTGCACGTTCAAAGAAAATTTCCGCTTGGTCAAAATATTGTTCACCAAATTTTTCAACGATTTGGTTTCTGAACGTCAGAAAGTCTGCGGTTATATTTATTTCTTCGTTTTGCATTTAGTTGAAGTTTTGAAAAGAATAATCAGGGTGAAAAGTAATTTCAACAATATTTTCAGTTTTTAATTTAATTTTTGGTGATGTCTTTTCGTGAGGCCATACAACCAACTTCGCTGTTGTTAGTGGAATTCTACTTGTATTTTTAAAACCGTGAATTGATAAAAGCTGTGAAAAGAATTCAGGTTTTTCATTAATTACATTTTCAAAATTATTTACTTGTTCAATCAAGCGTTTTTCTTGGCGGTCATACTTTAATTCAATTACACATAATTTATTAGTCGTTTCGTTATATCCAAGTATATCTGTTACGATTTTTATTCCAGCATTGTTCTTAATGGCAATTTCTGATGAAATGAATTTTATGTTCTTGTCGAAAGGTAATTCATAGTTATTATTTAAAGCATAACTGATAATCAAAGCTTGCAAATATTTTTCGGGTGTTGGTCGTTGTGGTTCTGTTTTAATATTTATTTTTTCAGTATCCGCTTCAATTAATTCTTGAATGTTGTTTGCAGAATTATATTTCGTAAAGCTACACTTTATACCTAATTCAGGCTTTTCTTCGCTAATTGATATTAGTGATAATGAGTTCAAACTTGGTCTAAAATGAACTTTGTTTTTCACGAGGAGAGTTTTGAATTTTTCATTCAATTCGTGTGCAAGTGAAAAGTATTTTAATTCTTCTGTCATTGTTTTATATTTTATACTCTACGGCATCATCCCAAAGCTCAATATTTGCAAAACCATTTTTCTCAAATTCTTCTTTAAATACCTTGGGGAAAGCGGTGTGAATTGGAATAATTTTATTTGAATTAATTGCCTTTGCAAATTTCATTAAGTCAGGAACAACAGCGTGTCCACTTGTGTGAATTGAATGATAAACAATATCGCTATCTTGTTTTAAAGCATTAATGTTGTCCGTAAAATATTGTTTATACTCGTCTTTTAAATACCCTTCCCATTGTGAGTAAATAATATTTATTTTGCCGTGTTTTCTTAATTCATTCACCAATTTTATGCTCGGATTACGAACAAAATAAATAAAGTCAGAAGGTGTTTTAAAAACTTCTGTCCCAACTTTATTAGCTATTATTCTTGCACGAAACTCGTCAAATACTTTATTAGATATTTTTTCCATTTGGCTGGGATGATCGAAAACTTTAATTTCTTCCCATTCCATTGTTGGAACATTGCTTGACTGTTTGTGTAACATATCCAATAGCCAAGCGGTGTAAACATCAATGACAACTTTCTTTCCTGTCTTTTTACAAGCGCGAATAATAGAAATCAAACGGTCAATGTTTTGTGCTGAACTAATTACGAAAGAAACATTTTCCTGATTTTTAATTACATTGTAAATCCCTTCCTCAACACTTTCTTCCGTTAGATAAATATGGTTTGCTCGTTCTACCATAGTCCCCTCAATCAAAAGCAAATCAATATTTTTCGGAGGAGCCTCAACAATTTTGTCAAATACAATTTTTTTTCTGCCAGTCGCTCTAAAGTCTCCGCTATAAAAAACTCTTTTACCGTCCGCTTCAATTATAAATGAAAATGATTCTGGTGTTGAATGGTCGGTTAAAAAAGACTGTATTTTAAAAGTGTCGGCAATTGTAAAAGTTTGCCAAGGTTTTATTGTTTTGTAATTTCTTTTTAATAGAGGACGGTCTATAAATATTTTTGTTGCATTTATAAAATCAAAAGCCACTTCGCCAATGTAAATGGGGACGTCAGTCCCCACTTTTTCCATTAGTCCAAAGTGGTCTTGGTGAGGATGAGAAATTAATAAAGCATCTAACTTATTATTAGCATAATCAATAATCGGATTTTTGTCGTCAAGTGGTGCTCCAAGGTCAACCCAAAGGATTTTGCCATTGTCTGCTGTTAACTCAACACAAGTCCCACCAATTTCTTTTGTCCCCCGATATATTTTTGCTTTCATATTTTTTCGTTGTCGTTCGTGTCCCCCTGTTAGTTTGTCGTTTGCTCGGTCGTTTTAAAATGCTCAATAACTAGCTTATACCTCTGTCAAAATTTCTCTTGTACATCCAAATCGGCTGTATAAGCCTGACAATTGAGTGCAAATATTCTTAACCAAATATAGTATTTGTTTTTTATAAATCGTCAAAAGGACTTTTTATTTTTTTGTATATTTTTCGTACTGAATACATTTAAATCTCAAAAGTGTTAGCGATCTTGTGAAGCACAAAAGTTCAATAGAATTACTGAGTTTTAACTTTGCACAAATGTTTTATAGAAGCACTTCAGCCGCCATATTGCCAAACCGATATTAGCGGTTCGTTGTTTTTCTTAATCAGTTTTGTTGCCATTATATTTTTTGTTAAGTTCTATGATTCGACTTTTATTTATTTATATTATCGAGAAAATGTTATAAATTTTTTTCCATCATAACGGCTTAATCCAAACCCTTTTGTTCCAAACCACAAATTGCCGTTTTTTTCCTTAATAACACTCATGACGGCATTGTTAACAAGTCCATCGTTTTCTGTAAAGTTTTTAAATGTTTTTCCGTCATAATACCAAACTCCGCTATCAAAGGTCGTAATCCAAAAATTATTCTGGTCATCTTGCAATATTGCTGTTGCCCCTCGGCTGCCAAATCCCTCATTTTTTCCGATGTTTGTAAATGTTTTTCCATTGTAATAACAAATGCCATGGTCTCTTGTCGCAAACCAAATATTCCCTACATTGTCTTCCGTCATTGAAAAAATCATATCGTCTGTGATATGGTCTTGCAATGGAGAATAAGTGCTGATTGGACTGATTTCGAAAGTAATCTGTGTATTGTTTAAATTTCTTTTGTCTTGGTTTGTTTTGTAATAGTCAGCAGCAGGAAGAAAGTTTTTAAAATCTTTTCCATCATATCTCCACACAGCACCACCATTCCAAGAACTAAACCACAAGTTTCCATTTTTATCTTGAATAATATCACTGATATATTTTTCGTACTTTTCACCAAAGAATGGATGCTCGTACTTAAAGAGAAAATTGGAAACATTGTTTCCATCATAGCGATAAATTCCTTTATTCATCGCACCAAACCATAAGTTTCTATCTTTGTCTTCTAACATACTGGTAATGCTCAATGTGTCTGGCACAGGATATTTTGTAAATTTAATACCGTCATACTTACATATTCCATTTCTCGTCCCGATTAGAATATTTCCTGCCCTGTCCTGTATAATTGCACCCGCATCGTTATTGCACAAACCGTCTTCGGTAGTAAAATTGATAAATGATTTTCCGTCATAACGATAGACACCTTCTCCACGAATGCTAAACCATAAGTTGCCGTCTTTGTCAAGAAGCTGGCAATTTACATTCTCGAACTTTGCCCCCAAAGTCCTAACAATTTTTTGGTGCTGTTTCTTTTTGGTGGTTGAATTTATATTACTTGTCGCTTGGTATGTTGAAGTCTGCCCCTTACAAAATGTAAAAAATAAAGAGACTAACAACAATGAAAAGATCGGGTTTTTGAGTTTATACTTTGTCATTTATCTAAATATTTTTTTATTGTTCGTCACAATCTTTCCAAAGTTTTAGTGCGTTGAAATGAAGTGTTATAGCTATTTCTATACTTTTTTGATTTTCGAGCAGTTCACCTCATTCCTTTTGTGCTAAGGCTACATCTTAAAAGGTCGATTAGGAATTTTGACAATCTGAACCGAATTTAAGTATAGTCATCTAGTATTTTTTTAAGTTCATTTTTACTTGGTAGAATAGTTTGGTACTTAGAAGCAAAAATTTGATTATTGTTAGTAGGCAAAGTAATTTCAACCATGGATTCACTTTTGCTTTTGCAAAGTATGATGCCAATGGTTGGGTTTTCAGTTTCTTTTTTCTCAAAGCGGTCATAATAATTGACATACATCTGCATTTGCCCTAAATCTTGATGGCTTAGTTTTCCTATTTTAAGGTCAATTAAAACAAAACACTGTAAAAGTCGATTGTAAAAAACCAGGTCAACATAAAAATGATCTTCATCAAAAGTAAAGCGAACTTGCCTGCCCCCAAAGAAAAAACCTTTACCTAATTCCAGCATAAATTGCTGAATTTCAGAAATAATTGCAGCCTCTAATTCACTTTCGGAGTAGGAATGTGGCTGTTGTAATTTTAAGAATTCCAATACAATTGGATCTTTAAAAATATCTAGCGGTTTTTGAATTTCCTGCCCTTTGGATGCCATTTGTTTCATTTCACTCTTATCACGGCTTAGATGAAGGCGTTCATATAAAGCAGAATTAAACTGTCTTTTTAATTCAGAAAGTGCCCAGTTGTTTATCAATGCTTCTATTTCGTATAATCGGCGTTCTTCGGTATTGTTTATTTTTGACAGCAAGATATAATGGCTCCATGACAATAGTTGTGTTTCGAACTTCCGAGAAATTGTCTCGGAAATTAGTGGAAGATAAGATATCCGAGAATCATTCTCGGAAAATGTAAATTGTTCATTGTAAGCTAAATAGAACTTACGCATGTTTTCGAGATTGTCAACAGAATAACCTTTTCCTAATGTAGCGGTTAAATCAAGACTCAATGATTTTAACACAGATTTACCATAACCGGCTTTCTGTTCACCAAATTGGTACTCTTCAACAATCATTTGACCAATTTTGAAATTGGTAGCAACAATGGTCGAATTGGTAACCCTACTTACAAAGGTTTGCGCTTGTTCAACTAGTTGTATGATTTTCTTACTTAGGGCATTCATTTCTTATACTTTACAAAAATACTAATCAGCACTTAATTTCCTTTATAATTCTATCCCTTATCGATTCTATTTCTGCGAACCTATGCATATTTCAGTCGATTATTTTTTAGATCAAGAAAAACTTTAAAGTTATTAAAAAAGTCAAAACCAATGATACCATCTGTCCCGCCCAACATTAAGGTCATTTGTAATAATGGCGGTAAGTTCCCATATTTTACTATGATATTTTTAGTTTCAAAACTTGTCGAAATTTTAAAGCATTCAGTTTCAAATTTGCCCACACCCGGATAAAAGTCTTCATCAGTACCAATGCTTATATGCTTGTTCGTAATGCTTTTTGATAAATATGAAAGCTTAGCACCTGTATCTAAAAAGAATTTGAGTTTTTGATTGTCTATTGACAATTGAACAACTGGTATGCCCATAAAATTTGAAATTGAAGTTTCAGATCCATCAAATGGAATTTCTTGTTTGTTGAATTCAACCTCTTCATTTTTATAGTCAAATAGAATTTTATACTCCGATAATATGTCTGCACCAAGCAAGGTTGTTATTTTCATTCCAAGCAAGTCAGATAATTTTGAAACTGTCAAACCCATATAGTTTGTGCTACAATTGTAATTTTCAGAACAAAATGTTAACACACTTGAATCGTGAATTGTCGAAGGTGCTCCCGTGTCAATTAGTATTGTGTTTTCACCGTCTTTAATTATCGGGTGTCCTTTAAATAGTGTTATTTGAAATTGTTTCATGGTCTTTAATATAATTTGTAATACAAACTTGTCGGGTTAAAGCCTGATTTTTTTTACTCTTTACAAAGATATACATTTTTTACATTTTTTATAAAAGTTAAAAACTGATTTGTGGGTAGGGGAGTTAATCCGATTGCTATCGGATTGAAAATTAGCTTAATTGAAGATTTGGAACTGTTAGTGCTGGTAATTTGTATTTAAAACAAAAAAGAGGACCTAAGTCCTCTTGTTCTAATTCAGATTCTAAATCAATATTTGTTTAGCTATCTATTTATTTAAGGTTTTAACTTCCATATTTTATCAGAAAAAGGTAAATATTCGGGTAGTGCAGCCGATCCATACCAGGTAAATATTTCATAGTCCAAAAGCCCGTTTTTAATGGCAAGGTCTGTTTGTAATAATTCTGTTGCTTCTTCAATTGTCTTTAAATTGTTCAAAATGAAAATGCCACTGTAATTATTGTCATTCTTTCCCAAAGGTCCTGCAACAATTAATTTATTTTCTTCTACTAAGCGGTTAATGTTGTTCAGGTGCGCTCTAAAACTATCGGCTATAAGTTTCTTGTCTGTACTTGTGTTTGTTCCAGTTTTAAGAATTACTAAAAAATAACTCTTCATTCCATAAACATCAGCACCTAAATTGTCGGCTAATTTCTTGTCATAATTAGGATTATTGCTCAAGGTATCACTCTCCGATTTTGATTGTCCAAAAATTAAGTTTGTTAATACCAAAAGTGCCAGTGTTAAAATATATTTCATCTTTATAAAGTTTTTGTTGTGATTAAAAAGTCCAATTAAAGCAATTGGAACCTGTCATTTCTTTCGCTTGGCTTTAAATTGCCAGTTTATAAATGGCAATGAACGTCTGCCGTTGATGTTCCATAGTCCAAATTGAAATCCTCTCAGCTCTGTCGATTTGTTAAAGAGTCCAATTTGAACACCTCTTGCAATCGTCGCCCGGTTTCGAAACCCGGCAATGCTCAGGCCATTCATGATGTAGGAGAAGTTATTGATTCCCGAAATTGACAGACCATGAATTTCATCAACAACAGAGATTAATCCTGTTAAATTAATACCTCGAATGCGCATTTCATTGATGGTCGTTAGCAGGCTAATATTAAGACCATGAACTTTTACCTGCCAGTCATTTTTTATGATGTCATTGTAAGTATTTATACTGTCGGGATAAGGCCCGCTTATTTGGGCGCTCAATAAAGAGAAAATGGCGAATGGATTTATCTCGAGATTAAGCCCCCGAATAACTAATGAGTCACGTTCATTATACAATTCATTTTTAATGTTTTTTGCGCGAAATCCAAGCGCAATGCCATTAATTTCTTCAACCATACAGGGTGTGAACCAAAAAACATATCTCTTGTCGTAAGTGTCGTCCATTTTTGAACGGTCAGGTTTTGTCATGCCTGTTCCATAAAAATAAAAAGTCTTGCCGCTCTCTTCAAATAGCAAGTTGATACCTTGAGCGGTCAGGTGTGCAACCAATTCATATTTCATTGGGTCATTATTGTAAATTTCAACCCATTCACTTGGAAATTTATAAGCAGTTGTATCCTTACTGAAGATAAAATCATAATTGTCAAAGGAATATTTGTCATAAAACCTCATTGCTCTATCGGCAATAAGATTTAATTTATCGAGGTCTTTGTAGAAAACAGCAATAGTATCGAGCGCTGTTTTTGCCGAATAGGCTGCGTTTGAATTGAAATAGTTTGTAAAGAAAAGGGTGTCAGCTTTGATGTCGATAAGTCGCCCGGCGATATGGGTTTTATTTTTAAGATCAACATCGTAAACGCAATTCCTGAACAAATAAAATCCGGTCTTGCTAAAGCTTGCCATGTCTTCCTTAACATTGAGTTTGTGGCCTTTTTCTACAAGCAAAACATTCCAGCTACTGTCCGCCTGTCCGAAAGCAGTTAGTGCCAGAAAAAGTAAAAAGCTTATTGTTGTTAATTTTATCATCGGTTTTTTTGAAACTCAGTGCACTGATATTGTCTCAGCCTTAGTCAATAATAAGTAATTGCTCTACCGCAATAATCTTGTTTCCTTCAGTCAATCTAATGAGGTAGAGTCCACTTGGTAGATTGTCACGGGATAAGGAAAGGGTCTGTCCCGAAATATTATTTACTTGCTTTATTGCCTGTCCGTAAGCGTTGTAAATTGTCAGACTTGCATTTTTCAAATCGTAACTTGTCTCTACAGTTGTCGAGGAGATAAGTGGATTTGGAAAAACAGAGAAGCGATTATTGTTTGAATTTTCATTCAGCCCCAAGATGCTTTGCCCCGATTGAATGCACACATTTGGGCTGCTTTCGTAGGCATAATCTTTTATGGTGAGGGAGGAGGAAGTGGCTACAACATCAAAGCGAGCCCAACCATAGTATGTGTTTGTGCCCACAATTAGTTTTAGGGCTAAATATTTATCTGCTGCAGCCGGCCAGTATCCTATGTTCGTTCCCAAACCCATTGTGCCGGGGTTGTTAGCATCGTACCAGCTAGATACTGTGTCGCAAATACTGGTAGAGGCATCTAAGGCCCAGGGTAAATAATTGCCATTGTCAAAATTGCCCGAATAAGCATTGCTGTTTTGAGGGTAGCAGAAAAGCCCAATCGTTCCTGAAGTTACACCAAATTGAAAGACAAAATCAGCAATAGTATCATTATTCAAATCCAATGAATAAGATGCATTGGGCGTAGCATCGGCTATGTCGGTATATACAATTTGTGCATCTGATTTATTGCTGAAAAGTAATAACATCAATAGGCAATAGAAGGATGCCGCTTTTTTCGGCAATATTATATTCCATATCATTTTTAACAGAATTGATTATTGTGCTAAGGTCGCACTATTATTTGTAAAGTCAATACTGTTTTGTGCAAAGGAGCTTTTGCTAGGTATTTGATTTTTTCAAATAGTAATTTCTCAATGCCTCAAAATATTCGTTTTTCTCAAAAAAATAATGGATAGTTTGAGCATAAACCTCCTCCTCGGTTTCAAGGAAT
>JBIKQC010000329.1:0-5817 GCA_044349855.1 Saprospira sp. | reverse complement strand
CCCGTAGGGCTGACCTGTTTGATTGTTTAACAAGGTTTTGTGAATATATTAGTTTAATAAAAACCCAACCCTTGATTCGCATTAGTAACTAATGTTAAGTTATATTCTCTATCTAACCATCCAGTAAAACTAAACTCTTTACTGTTTTTTGGTTTAAAAAAAGTTAAATATTAACAAAGTTCAAATTGCTCGATTTGATTTACTGTTCTTCGGTTTTTATTCAAAAAAAATGCGCCTTAACTAATTTGTCGACAGTAAGGGACTGAATTTATTTTCTTCTGCGAAATGCTTCATATAAAGTGACAGTAAACAGAATCATCAGAAATCCATAACCAAAATCGTCATAAGGTATGCTTATAAACCTGCCCCCCAAAGCAGAGCTTAGATTATGTGTATCGTTGTAAAGAACCACAGGCTCTTTATTAAAAGCTCCCGTTAGGATTCCATTAATTAGTGCAAAGGGAATAAGACAAATTGCATAAGCGATATAAAACCTTGTACGATAAGTGTTAGAAATATAAAGTTGATGAAAGGTCAATAATCCGGCACTAAGTAGAAAAGTCCATGCAGTATAAACCTTTAAAATATTAGATAGCCCAATCACAAGAAAAACTATAATAAGTGAGGTACTTATTATTTTATCATATTTTTTAAGGGGATCATTTGGAAAATAACACAAAAGACATTCATGAACAAAAACACAGGCATAGGGGACAGTCATAAAAAAAAGCCATTCACCCAAAGGAATGCCCAAAATCATGAAGTTCACATAGCGATCATTGAAGCCCCAAACGCCCACATGCGTGAAAAAAATATCCCATATCACAAAAAATAAAGCAACAGCAGTGATTGCCGGGAAAAGGTATTTCCATTTTTTATAAAAATGTACTTTTTTGTCGAAAGAAAGTACAAAAGGGAAGAAAACTGAACCCAGATTTATCATTAAGTACCACCATTGCGTTTCTCCAAAAGCAAGATTAAATCCAATTTTATTAACCGATTTTGCTGCTTCAGGGTCGAAATTGAATTCGGTGGATATTAAGAGCCATGCTACCCAAAAAAGGGGCAACCCAAATAAAAGCAGGGCTACCCAAATTATTGTTTTACTTTGATTTGTTTTTGGCATTGTTTCAAAACATATTAAGCTGAGCCCTAATTAATGATTTTCCAAGAATGTATATCTTGCTTCTGTTAGGAATCCGGATTCTTTCCTGAGTTACCTTTTCTACCGGAGCCCGGCAAATTTTTTTGAAAAGATTGAGGTAATATTTATAAGCTACATAAACTCCAAAGCGACAGTCCTTTGGTAAATTTACAATTCCAAGATAAGCGAGATCGAAATCATTTTTTATATCGGCCTCTATTTCTTTCTTAATCTGATCATTGAATTTTGTATAATCTACACCGGGGAAATAGACGCGTCCGCGTTCGACGAAGTCGCTGCGCATATCCCGAAGGAAGTTTACTTTTTGAAAAGCTGAACCCAATGAACAGGCTGAATCTTTCAATTCATCATATTGACCGGGAAGTTTGTGACAAAATACCCGAAGACACATAAGGCCGACCACTTCGGCTGAACCGTATATGTATTTTTTATACAAACTGTCTTCATAATTGTGAAAATGAAGATCCATTTCCATACTGTATAGAAATGCATCAATAAGTTCCCTTTCTATACCGTATTTGTTTACAACTTCCTGAAAAGTGTGCAGAACAGGGTTGAGGCTTATTTTTTCTTCAATAGCTAAATAGGTTTCGTTTCTAAAACGGTCAAGCAGCATTTTTTTGTCAAATTGATGGAAAGTATCCACAATCTCATCTGCAAAGCGTACAAAACCGTAAATTGCATTGATTGGTTTGCGGAGTTTTTTGTCAAACATTCTGATTCCTAGTGAAAAAGAAGTGCTGTAACGTCTGGTAATAAGACCACTGCATTCATTGCAGGTGTCATTGTAAAGTTGAAGCTGATTCATAGCGGTTTTTTTTATTAAGGCTTGTATTTTTTGAAAATCTCCGAGGCTACCACCTGTCCGGAAATTAGTGCAGGAGGAACGCCGGGACCGGGTGTTGTAAGCTGACCGGTATAAAAAAGGTTAGCTACTTTTGAACTCCGCAATTTTGGTTTAAGGATAGCAGTTTGTTTCAATGTATTGGCCAATCCGTAAGCATTGCCCTTGTACGCATTGTAATCTTTAATGAAATCAGTATGGGCATAACTCATTTTAAAATCTACGGAATCTCTAATACTCTGTCCGCTTAGATCCTCCATCCTGTCCATCATTATATCATAATAATGTTCCCTGATTTCAGGACTGTCTTTTAGGCCTGGAGCAGTAGGAAGAAGCAGAAATACATTTTCATGACCTATGGGAGCTGAACTTTGATCGGTTTTAGACGCAATACAGGAATAGAAAAGCGGTTTTGAAGGCCAAGCAGGTTTTTTATAAATTTCTTCAGCATGTTTTTTAAAATCAGCATCAAAAAATAAATTATGATGCAATAAATTATCCAACTTTTTATTTACGCCAAGGTAAAAGAGCAAAGAAGATGGAGCCATCGTTCTACCAGCCCAATATTTTTCACTGTAAACGCGATTTTCAGGACTAAGCAAATGTTGCTCTACATGATGATAATCTGCGCCACCTACAACTATATCAGCTTCATAATCACCCTGATCGCTTATTACTTTTTTTGCAGTTCCGTTAGAAACAAAAATGCTTTTTACTGTATGCGAGGTGAGAACCGTGACGCCTAATTCCTGAGCCAAAGAAAGCATAGCCTCTACAATTTTGTACATGCCTCCTTTCGGGAACCATGTGCCAAGCGATAGGTCGGCATAATTCATTAGGCTGTACATAGCAGGTGTATCTTCCGGTGTTGCACCAAGAAAGAGGACCGGAAATTTTAGCAGTTGACGTAATTTTTCATTTTTAAAAAGTTTTTCCACGTGGCCCGACATAGAATTGAGCATTTGCAGACGAAACATGGAAGCCAAAACACGGGTATCAGCGAATTCCATTACTGAAAGACCTGGTTTGAAGACAAATTCGCCCATCCCTACCTTATATTTATACTCCGCCTCCTTAAGGAAATGTTCTAATTTTGCAGCGGAGCCGGGCTCGTATTCTTCAAAAAGTGCTTTAAGTTCCTTCATTCCGGCAGGGACAGCCAATTCCTCCCCTTTTCCGAATATGATTTTATAAGCTGGGTCAAGACGAATAAGTTCATAGTAATCAGATACTTTTTTGCCGAAATGTGCAAAAAAGTTTTCAAATACTTCAGGCATCCAATACCAACTTGGTCCCATATCAAAATTATAACCTTCAACTTCCATTTTTCTGGCACGTCCACCCGCCACCTTGTTTTTTTCAAGGACAGTGACTTTGTAACCATTTTTTGCTAAATAACAGGCTGCAGATAAACCAGCAAACCCAGAACCGATAATAACTACTTTTTTTGACATTGCGCTTAGAGGAAAATCTTAAAAATTGTAATAACTTAAATGAAACCCTAAATTTAAAGTTATGTTTAATAAACAAGGTTTAATGCGTAGCATTTCTAAAAACAAATGATATCATTAAAGTAAATATAAATCTGGTATTCAGTTATTTGTCATATATAAAATATTCAACTATTTTTTTTCTGAGTATTGAATTTTTAAAAATACAGTTGAATCCAAAACACCTAAAAGATTGGCTAATGTAGTTGGAATCATTGCAATAGATCCACGGGCAAAGTCTGTATCTGGTACAGGACCTGCTACTCTGGCATAAATAATTCGTTCTGTCATAGGATTTTCAATCCGTACAATTGAGCCGATTTTTGCTTTGGAATGCAATATGTAAAGGCTGTTTCCGCTTTCCATCTGTTTGTCCTTTGGCCAGCAGGCTTTGCCTTCCTGTTTAATTTCAACTGCACCCTTTTCAATTGCTGATTCATACTTTTTCTTCAATTTTTTATTCTCTTCGGCGAGTGGAACTGTCAACCAGGGTACCTTGTTCAGGGAATCAGGAATACCCGATTTCGGTAACCAACCGATATGAAGTACCTGACTAACTTTCAGATCGGTAGTCTTTAGTTTATTTCTTTCCTGAAGTGATTCTACTGTCAGGCCAAAATATCCCGTGGCAATTCCATACATTGTTTCTTTTGGCAATACTTTATAGAACACTTTGAAGTGAGAACTGTCTTTGAATCCTTTTGTATTGCTCCTGATCAATGCTTTTGGATGCAGCGGAATTGTCAGTATCTGTTTTTCTGCAAGAGCAGCTTTTTCAATACTTGGGTTATGTTTATTCAACAATGAAATTTCAATGTTGTAATATTTGGTGATGGAATAAACCGTTTCTCCTTTTTTTACACGATGCTGTATGAATCGGGCATCTCCATTTACAACGATAAAAAGTGAGTCAGGTGAAAAAGATTTAGTAGCCTTTTTTTCAGTAGTTTTTAATTCCTCTTTTGTTTTTGTATCTGTTTTAGGCTTTGACTCAGTTTTAGGCTTTGTTTTTGGCGCTTGAGCGAATATGGAAGCAGCTAAAAATATGAAGAATGATAAAACGATAATAGATTTCATGTTGTATTATTTTGCTCTAAGCGTTTATAATTAAATATTTTATGTTGATTTGAAATCTGATGTCAAAAAAGTGATAATTGCAGATTATCATATTTTTGTGGTATAGATAGAGAAATACCCAACTTTTCGTTGACTTTTTTATTAAAATAAGCACAAATTTCAGCTGCCAATAGGTTTTCCTCCTGATGCTGAAAAATATAAACAGTCTGAAGTCCCTGATCAAACCAAATCCCCAACCTGTCAATCCATGCGTCCAATCTGCTGAAATCACTGGGGATCAATTTATTACCTACAAATCTTATCATCGCAGTGCCGTTACTTAAATACATATGCAGGGCATCCCTACGGCCTGCTACATCGCTCATCACGGTACCTGCTCCGTATTCGTTCAATAGTTCGCAAAGGATTTCCATATCCTTGCTCACAAACCAATTTTCATTCCTTAGCTCAACAGATAAGGGTATATCATTTATCGGAAAACGTTTTAGGAAATTTTCTAAATTATTTATTTGGCCGGGAGAAAAATTTGGCGGAAGCTGCAAAAATGAAGTGCCTAATCTTTTCCCCAATCTAGTGACTGACTCGCAAAAAGCTTCAATGAAATGTTCAGACAAAGAGAGCTCTCTGTTCTGGCTAATTATCTGAGGAATTTTAGGAGCAAATCTAAAAGTATCAGGTGTCTGATCTACCCATTTTGCAATTGTTTTTTTGTCAGGTATTCTGTAATAGGTGCTATTCAGTTCGATGGTATTGAATTGCTTTGCATAGGCCGACAGATAGTCCTGACTTTTAGTACCGGAAGGATAATAATTGCCGACATATTCTTTCATTGCCCAACCTGTGCAACCCGATAATATACTTGGTTTTCCTTCCCTTTTTGCCAGGGAATTAAACAATTTAACTGTCGCATTAGGGTCGGGAGGCATACTAAAATCAATGCCTTCAATTTTATCTAACTTGCCGAATTTCATATTGCACATTAAAATAACCGAGTACAGTTTCGGAGTTATTGTGTATTTATCCACAAATCTACAAACTGATAAGGGAAAAACGATAAATAATTAAATTCAGTTTTAATTTCTTGTTGAATATTCTGGGTTTAAGCTAAAACCCATCATTAAACCCGAATCCGTCATTAGAAATTCTATTCCAAGCCTAAATTGCTGTGAAACTAAGCACTTACTCGTTTTTTGGGTTTTGAAATAGGGGTAACTATTTCTTCACCCCAAAAAACTCCGTGA
>JBIKQC010000328.1:0-5831 GCA_044349855.1 Saprospira sp. | reverse complement strand
ATTATTATGGCTAATATTTCTAAGCCGTTGATGTAAAAAAAGACCTTTTTTAACACTTGATTCTCATAATAATATATTTTGAATTATATTTGAACTGATAATATTTTGGTCTCTGCTTTTTGATTTTCTGAAATAGTATAATTTTTTGAATATTTAGGGGCGTCATGCGACAGTTTATAAGCTAAAAAATAAAAAATAATGAAACAATATTTGACTAAATTATCTTCTGATAATAAAGCAGAGATTTTCGAACAAGTAATTTATGACTTATGGGATAAATGTGCTGATGGGGAAAATCTTGAGAATCTAAATGAAACGGAAAGACCGCTTATTATTTCCCAGTTAATTCAAGACAGTATAAATGGAGGCGGCATTAATTCTTTTTTCTACAACAATGCCAATAGATACGTATCTGAAGGATTAGTTTCCTTTAAAAAAATTGGATTGATTAAAGCCTATGAAATATTCAAAAATGCCGTAAATGCTTTTCCAAATGATACAATTCCTAACGATATAGAAGAATGCAGACTGATAATGGAGGGCCTGCCTGACGATAATCCTACAGATGAAAAATGGTATGAATTGACAGATGAATTTTATAGTTTAGAAGACTACATTTTAAATCAAAATATTGAATATATAAAAATGAATATTAACAACTTTGGATTATAAACATAATAGTCTAATAGCCCACAAACTTATTTATCATGGAGAATTTATCGAAAGAAGAGATTCAACATCTCTCAACCTTATTACTCAGTGCAGATGATCAAAACACAAATCTGGCCTTTGAGATAATGAAAGGAAAACCATTTTCCGAAGAATTTATAACAGAACTTTTTACAGTTTGTAAGTTAAGTTCAAATGAAGAATTTAAAAAACAGGCTCAAAAAGAACTGGAACGCTTGGATAGTAACATGACAAAAGTATTATCGCTTAAGCAAAAGCTATCAAGAGAGGGAAAGAATGGAAGTGGGGCAAATGAAAAAACAATTGCCAAAAATATTGACTATTATGTGAGTTATTCAAATAATAAGCTCGATGGAATAAAGTTGGCAAAATGCCTGGTCATAAAATACGGTCATGGTTTTCAATACCTCTTTGATAACCTCAAAGGGAAAGATTTAATCGATTACTTAGAAACTTTCAAGGTAGGAAACCGTTTTGATTTTTCAAATAAAGGTGTTGGCAAAATCCCTTTAGAAGTTTTTCAAGTGCCGGGGATTGAAGAAGTTGAAGAATTTTACGCAAATGGCAATAAAATCGAAGCTTTACCCGGGCAAATCGGAGATCTAAAAAAACTAAAACGCTTAGATCTGAGCAGTAATAACCTGAAAAAGATTAACAAAAACATCCAAAAATGTAATAATCTGGATTGGTTGGATATCAGTGAAAATAACTTCAAAGAGTTTCCTGTTGAGATTTGCAATTGCAGTAGCCTGATTGAACTACGAATCATAAATTCTGCCTCTTACTTTTCTGATGTATTTACTATTCCTGAAGTAGAATTTCTCAAACTCAAAAACCTGCGTATTTTGTATTTTCACCGTGAACGAAAGGAACATGCAGATAATCTGTTCTTAGTTTTTCCGAAATGTGAAAAATTAGAAGAATTAAATTTATCAGAATATACAGAAATCCAAGAGGCGGTCACTACACTTCAAAAAGAAATGCCTAATTGTAAAGTATCTACGAGTAAGATTTTATCTTATTTAAACCATAATTAATCTGCAATAAAAAGCCCCGATCGTTTTTTCAACAATCGGGGCTTTTCAAATTTAAACTTTACGCTACCAAATTACTTGCCTTTCAATTCCTTCAAGAACTTCTCTGTCTCAGAAGGATCTTCACCGGCCGCTTTTGCTACTTTTATAGCTTCTTCAGCAGTGGCGATTGCTTCTTTTTTCTTGCCTAGTTTGTTGACTTTTGTAAAATTCAATATACATTTAAACTTTTAAAAAAATAATTTATATATTGGGGGACATTTTAGGTAAAATATATTAACTAAACCCATAACTCATATTCATATGCATAATAAATTTAATTTAGAGCACGAACGTACTAATAACAAAAACTACATTCCTCAAATGCCATTTGATCATCAATTTGATGCATTTGATAGATTATCCAATTTGTATGATTTTAATAAAAAATCACACAAGTCAGGCATTTTGGTTTTGCCCACAGGGGCCGGAAAAACATTTACTTCTGTCAATTGGATTTGTAAAAATGCTATTCCAAAAGGTTATAAGGTACTCTGGCTCGCACACACAGGTCACCTTTTAAAACAGGCATATGAAGAATTCAGTAAAAACATATTACAGATTCCTCCTACTCGTAATACTTTAAATATCAGAGCAGTTGCAAGTAGCCCTTTATTTGGCAATGCAAGCCAAATTGAACAGACTGATGATGTCTTAATTATTACTACACAAACAGCAATTAATAATTTCAGAACTAAAGCTACAGATCAAAAAGGGGAGAATATTAGAACCAAATTCGAAGATTTCTTGGAGAGAGCTAAAGAAACAGGGCTGTTTGTTGTAATTGATGAAGCGCATCACGCTCCTGCATTTGGCTGTAGAAATTTATTAATTGGCGGGTCCAAATTTGATAAAGGAATCAAACAAATAGTTCCTAATTCGTTTTTTTTGGGTTTGACTGCCACTCCAACATATAACGACCAATCCAGAAAAGGCTGGCTTTGGGAAATTTTCAGTACAGACGTAGAACATATTGACCTAAAAGGGAAAAAGACTACTAAAAAAGGGATTATTTATGAAGTCAAAAAAGAGACCTTAGAAAAAGCCGAAATTTTGGCTATCCCAAAATATTTTCAAAGGAATACTGGAGAAACATTTGATCTTGATGACACATCATATGAAAGATTGGTTAAGGAGCATAAGGATTTACCTGAATGGCTAATTGCAAATTTAGCTAAAGACGAAAAAAGGAACAATTTTATCGCTGATGAATACATTCAAAACAAAGCCATATATGGCAAAACTTTGATCTTTGCTGACCGTTGGTATCAATGTGTTTATATTAAAGAAAAACTGTTAAAAGCAGGCATAAAAACTGACGAAGTTTATACACACATAGAAGGTAGTTTAAAAAGCGAAGAAGAAAGAAATAAAAAAAAATCAACGAATAATGATGATATTATTGCAAAATTCAAAGACAATCAACTAGATGTGCTCTTAAATATAAGAATGCTTACTGAAGGAACTGATGTTCCTGACATTGACACTGTATTTATAACAAGACAAACAACAAGTTCTATTTTGTTAACACAAATGATAGGAAGAGCATTAAGAGGGACAAAAGCTCAAAAAAAAGATAAAAATGGAAAACCGATTAAAATAAAAAATACTGCTAACATTGTATTTTTTACCGATAATTGGAAGAGAATTATAAATTTTGCTAATCAAGAAAGTGGCGGGTTATCTGAAGAGACAAAAGTTCGCGGCGCTTATCCAATAGAGTATATATCAATAAAATTAGTTGAAGAACTCTCTCGTAAAATTGATAGTGGTATAGTAATCGCAGACAAACCATTTTTAACTTATTTACCTATTGGATGGTATGAAACTGAAATTACAATTGGAATGGGTGACGACTTAGCTACTTTTAAAGAATTTGTTATTGTCACAGAAACTTCAAAACCTAAATTTGAAAAATTTATTCAAGACATATTGTACAATCTTGATCCAGAATGGGGAAATGAAAATATAACTGAAGAATTCATGAATCCCTATCTTGAATTTTGGCTTAGTACATATTTTTCGGATGATGATAATTTTGCGACAACACTAGATCTTGATTTAGTTAAAATAGTAAGACATATTGCACAATCTGATACAAAACCAACTTTCATATCTTTCGAAGAACGTAACAGTCACGATTTAAGCGGAATCGCTTATAGTGCAGTTGTAAATAGAATGAATGATTTAGATTTAGATGATCTATTAACAAAAGAATATTATTCTCTTGAAAAGTTTTGGCAAATTTTTTACAAGGACTATTATCGCTTTTCAACTGCTTTTGATGCAGAAAGACGAAGGGCTATTTATTTAATTAAAAATGGAAATGAAATTGAATTGACTATTTCTAAACCAAATATTATTGAAACTTCACGTGAAACAACACCTGAAGTAAAAGAAAAAATACTCAAGCATGATAAATATACTTGCCAATGCTGTGGGTTTTCTTTAGACCCTAAGACTAAAAATATTGGTAAATTACTCCAAATAGACCACATAAGCGCATATAAATTTTCAGGAGACTCATCTGAATCAAACTTACAGACATTATGCACAAAATGTAACTCGCATAAAAAAATCAACGAGATAAATTTCAGAATAACATCAACAAAATTATTAACCCCAAAACAATTTGATATTGATAAAACAGATATCGGTATAAATGAACCTCGTGAAATAGTTTTAAAAAGAATAATAAATTTCTTTTATTCCTGTAAGGCTGTTTTAAATCTTAATACATCTAGTGATGGTAATAAATTTACAAAAGTATGGGTAATTGAACTCTACCAAGGAAATAATCCAGAATGGTTAATATCATACAAGGGCCGATTAATTGAATTTATACAAACTGAGTTAAACTATAAAAATATTACTGATATTATAATTAAATAATTTTAGATCAGACTTATCTCTTTAAAAAATGAGACTGCACCTAAAAAGTACAGTCTCATTTTTTTAAATACAGATTATAACCACATCAAAATTACTTTTTCAATTCTTTCAAGAACTTCTCTGTCTCAGAAGGATCTTCACCGGCTGCTTTTGCTACTTTTATAGCTTCTTCAGCAGTGGCGATTGCTTCTTTTTTGTTTCCGAGTTTATTGAGCAGATTGGCCTTTGTGTCGAGGTTGTACCAGTTTTTACCAATTGTAACCGATTTGTTTGCCCAAGCAAGTGCCGCTTTCAATTTTTTCTTGTCTGTCTGTGTTTCAAAATATTCCCAAGCAATGCCGTTCAATTGGTTGGCGTTATCGCAATATTTGTCAAAATAGATCTTGGCATATTTGAACTCATCCTTTTCGCCAATATAATATTGCATATCAAGCAGTGCATTCATAGCAGCCGATTTATCGCCCAGCATTTTACTGATGTCCGTTTTGAGTGCAGTCAAAGCAGCTGCATCGTGCGACATAGCCACTTCGTTGATTGCATAATAAATTACGTTTTCAATATAACCCGATACTTTCTCTTTGCCGGCAGTTTTTTCAAATGCAGCTCTGTTGGCCACAACATGCTTGAAAACTTCCGATTTCATGTCATTTTGAGTAGATGCAATCAGTTCGAAGTTCTTGGCAGAACTCCAGTCTTCTTTTTTCTGAGTTTTCATATAAAGCGCAGATGCTTCTCCTGCATCCTCATTGGCTTCGAGCAATGCCATAGTATATTTGTAAAGAAAATCGGGATTGCGTTCTCCAGCTTCGAATTTCTTTTTCAGGCTAAAAATCTGTTGGGTCGGATCCATTGCTTTTTCACTTTGAACCAATAACTGATCAACCGGTTGTGCACCCAAAACTTTATGTACCAATTCTGCTTCAGAATTGAAGAAAAGCAATGTAGGATAAGCAGAAACAGTATATTTTTTTGCAAATTCAGGGCCTTCGCCTTTTTCCATATCAAATTTGTAACTCACGTATTTTTCACTGAAATGAGTGCCAACCTTGGTATCTGTAAAAACATTTTTTGCCATCCATTTGCAAGGGCCGCACCACTCGGCATAAGCATCGACAAAAATGTACTTGTTTTCGGCCTTTGCTTTGGCAGTTACTTCAGCCCAGGTACCCTGAGCAA